>DAOMPZ010000088.1:0-8052 GCA_035445045.1 Crocinitomicaceae bacterium
TTTGAGCTTGAATTTCAGAAGTCCTCCTCCTCAATCCTCCTCCACCGCCGAAGGTAGCCACGAAGTGAACGGAGGAAGCTAAATCCGTCGTTGAAACTATCTTAACTCAAAACTCTTAACTCTTAACTTGAATTTACTTCATTCTCGACAAATCAGGTTCTGTTCTCGTAAACGCTGAAATTCCTGTAATGTCCATTCCTGTGATTAATAAGTGAATATCGTGTGTTCCTTCGTACGTAACAACTGATTCCAAGTTTGCCATGTGGCGCATAATTGAAAATTCGTTTGTAATTCCCATTGCTCCCAAAATTTGACGTGCCTCACGAGCGATATTCAAGGCAATTTCTACGTTATTGCGTTTAATCATCGAAATTTGCGCAGATGTTGCTCTGCCTTCATTGCGCAATTGACCAACACGAAGTGTCAAAAATTGTGCTTTGGTAATTTCGGTAATCATTTCTGCTAATTTCTTTTGTGTCAATTGGAAAGCAGCAATCGGAACGCCAAATTGTTTACGTTCTTTAGAATAGCGCAACGCTTGATCGTAACAATCCATCGCTGCACCCAAAGCTCCCCATGCAATTCCGTAACGTGCAGAATCTAAACATGATAAAGGCGCACCTAAACCTGATCTCCCTGGTAAAATATTTGCTTTTGGAACTTTAACATTGTTAAAAATCAATTCGCCTGTCGCAGATGCTCGCAACGAATATTTTCCGTGCATTTCGGGCGTAGAGAAACCTTCCATTCCTTTTTCTACAACTAATCCGTGAATACGTCCACTTTCGTCTTTCGCCCAAACAACGGCTACATCAGCAAAAGGAGCGTTTGAAATCCACATTTTAGCACCATTCAAAATAACGTGGTCGCCTGCATCTTTGAAATTCGTCACCATACTTCCAGGGTCAGAGCCATGGTCAGGTTCTGTCAAGCCAAAGCAACCCATAAATTCGCCTGTTGCCAATTTGGGTAAGTATTTCATACGTTGTTCTTCATTTCCGTATTTCCAAATTGGATACATCACTAACGAACTTTGAACGGAAGACGTAGAACGCAATCCCGAATCACATCTTTCCAATTCTTGCATCAACAAACCATACGTAATTTGGTCAAAACCTGGTCCACCATATTGCTCGGGAATATAAGGTCCAAAAGCACCGATTTCGCCCAACCCTTTAATAAGTTGTTTCGGGAAATCTGCTCTTTCATAATAATCTTCAATAATTGGAGAAACTTCTTTCTTTACCCACGCACGAGCGGTGTCACGAACTAATTTTTGTTCGTCTGTCAAAAGTTCGTCCATCAACAAATAGTCAGGGTGTGTGTATAAGTCTGTTGCCATAATTAAAATGTTTTTTCGGCAAAAATAATATAAATATTAGACTGAAAGACAAAATGATGTTAGGACATTAGGATATTATGACATTAAGACGGTGTTAATGCAACTGAATACTACTTTTTTTCGTCAAAAAGAACACAGAAAGAAGATTTAATTATCTTTGGGTTTATTAATTAGAGACTATGCGATTTTTTAGCTTTTTTTTATTGGCTTTTTACTTTATGAATGTTCAACAAGTGTTTGGACAACAATGTATTGACTTAACAGGAAATCCACAATGGGTAAATATTGGCGATTTAGATGTTACGGGCGACCAACTTACTGTTGAAGCTCTTATTTTCTATCGAGGAGGTGTAAATATCGTTTCTAAACACACAGGACCACCGAATGTAAATTACTTGTTGCGTGTTGGAACACTTGAGTTGACAACAACAAATGGATTTCAAGCGATGTCTAATCCGTATGCAAGTTCGATGCAGTTAAATCGCTGGTATCACGTTGCTGGAACGTATGATGGTAGCTATGCTCGTTACTACGTTAATGGTTGTTTGGTTACAGAGCAACCGCTAACAGGAAATTTAGTTACAAACGACTTTAATACAGCGATTGGAAATATTTCAGGACCGCAAACAGAGCAGTTTAACGGAAAAATTGACGAGGTTAGAATTTGGAATGTCGCACGAACAGAGGCGCAAATCAAAAGCAATATGTTTGATTTACCCAATCCAACAACACAAACGGGTTTGCTTGGTTATTACAAAATGAATGGAAATGTGAACAATTTACAAGGAAATACCGCATACGACGGAATGTGGGTTGGCAGTGCGTCATATAACACCGAACCAACGTCTGCCGATTTGGAAATTTTGACCATTCAAAGTGTTACGCCAACAACTTCGGGTTGTCCAGGAGTGAATAGTGGTTCGATAAATGTTTCGGCTTTGGGAACAAATCTCACGTATTCTTTAGACGGAACAAACTATCAATCGAGTAATACATTTAGTAATTTAGCTCCCAATACTTATACCGTTTATGTCAAAGGACAAGAGGGCTGTATTTTGCAAAATTCCAATATCGTGGTTGGAAGTCTTTCAAAGCCGACAGCAACATACAACGCAACAACGGCTTGTTTGAGCGAGGTTAGTAGTTTTACTGACGCATCAACGGCAAATATTTCCACTTGGAACTGGAGCTTCGGTGACGGAAATACATCTACAAATCAGTCGCCATCACATACGTTTTCGAGTTCGGGAACATACAACGTGAAATTAGTCGTTACCAACAGCGATGGTTGTAAAGATTCCATTACAAAACCAATTTCGGTGTTTAATCTGCCTACTGCCGATTTTAATTTCAGTAGCGAACGGTGTATGAATGATGTCATTACCTTAACCGATAATTCTACGAATGGTGACGGAACAATCAATTCGTACACGTGGGATTTTAATACTGACGGAACACCAGACGGTTCTGGAAATACGGCAACAACAAGTTATTCTTCAGCGAGCACATATTCGGTTCAATTAGTTGTACAAGACGGAAACGGTTGTCGTGATACAGTTGTGAAACCTATTACGATTTTACCTGCGCCAACGGTTAATGCAGGAATAGACACCGCTATTTGTTCAGGCGAAAGCGTGACGTTAAAAGGAAACGGCGCAACAAACTATTCGTGGTCGGGCGGTGTTGTGGACGGAACTGCCTTTACACCGACTAACACACAAACATATACGCTAACAGCAACAGATGCAAACGGTTGCATAGGAACGGATCAAGTGACAATTACTGTAAATCCGTTGCCAAACGCTGATTTTTCGGCAAATCAACAAAAAGGGTGTGATAATTTAGCGGTAACGTTTACCAATAATTCGGGCGTAACGAACGCAAGTTGTTATTGGAGTTTCGGCGACGGAACAACAAGTACAGATTGTGAGAGTGCGTCACATTCATACACCGCAAATGGCACGTATAATGTTAGTTTAGTAGTGACAAGCGTTGCGGGTTGTTCCACAACGATTTCAAAAAATAATTACATCGAAGTCGTTCCAAGTCCAACAGCAGATTTTGATGCAAACCCTATGACAACAACGTTAGATGCCACACAAATTACATTTACCAATCAATCGCTTGATGCTAACAATTACAGTTGGAATTTTGGGGATAATTCGCCCAATGTTTCTGCGCCAAATACGTCACACACTTATTCAACTACGGAAGCAAACACTTATACCGTTACACTAACAGCGTATAATGCGTTAGGTTGTTCGAGTACCGTTACAAAAACAATTGTTATCAACGACCCACAAATTGAATATCAAATTCCGAATGTTTTTACACCGAATAATGATGGTTCAAACGATGAATTTCTATTAATAAACCCTAAAAACATCAAGGAATTAGAAATCGTTATCGTCAATCGTTGGGGAAATGTCGTTTATAGCAGTTCAGACCTTAACTTTAAATGGAACGGCAAAAGCAACAATGGTGCTGACTGTACGAATGGAACGTATTTTTACACGCTTAAAATGTTGAATTTTAGTAGCAAAACCATTCAAGAACAAGGATTTATTCAACTTGTAAGGTAGGCTTTCAATAAAAATGTAACAAATCTTAAATCAACTTGTGGTATCGAATTAGCGGATAAACACCCAAAAACATTATATTTGTCACCTGTCACAAGGTTCTCTTTTTCAGAACCTGCAAAATAAACCTATGGGATATATCAAAATTACACCAGTAGATAAATGGATTATTAATCCTGTTAACCGCTTCATCAGTAAATCTTCAACGGGTGGAATTGTCTTAATCATAGCGGCGTTTGTTGCTATTTTCATGGCTAATTCTCCATGGTCAGAATGGTATTACAATATCTGGAAGTATAAGATTTCCATCGGTTTGCATGATGATTTGGATTTGAGCATGTCGCTTCATCATTGGATTAATGACGGATTAATGGCGGTTTTCTTTTTTGTCATCGGATTGGAATTGAAGCGGGAAATTGTTGCAGGAGAGCTGTCTAAACCTAAGAATGCTATTTTACCGATTGTTGCAGGATTAGGTGGAATGGTATTTCCAGCATTGATTTATACATTTTTTAATAGTGGAACAGAGTCCATGAACGGTTGGGGAATTCCAATGGCAACGGATTTGGCATTCGCTTTAGGTATTCTTTATCTTTTGGGAGACCGAGTTCCTGCTTCATTGAAAATTTTCCTTACGGCATTTGCAATTGTTGATGACTTAGGCTCTGTTTTGGTTATTGCGTTGTTTTATACTGCTGAAATTTCCATGCAAAATTTAGGAATCGGACTTGGATTTTTGTTGGTTATGATTCTCTCAAATATTTTAGGAGTAAGAAATACATTTTACTACGGATTGTTGGGAATTGGAGGTGTATGGTTGTTCTTTTTGTTATCGGGAGTTCATGCAACTATTGCGGCAATTTTAGCAGCATTCGTAATCCCTGCAACAACAAAGATTAATGAAATTCACTTTATTGACAAGATGAAATTTTATTTGGATAAATTTAAAAATGCCGACCCCGACCACAATGCACCAACGCTGACATCAGAACAGTTACACATTTTGGAGGACATGGAATCGTTGAATAAAAAAGCAATGACTCCGCTTCAAAAATTAGAGCATGATATGCACCCGATTGTAGCATACATTGTAATGCCGATTTTTGCACTTGCAAACGCAGGAGTGATTTTTGGAGAAGATGTTTTTGCTGATGCAACGAGTAATGTCGCCATGGGAGTTGCCATAGGATTGCTCGTCGGGAAAATGATTGGTATTTTCTGCGTTTCGGGACTGATGATAAAGCTAAAGTTGGTTTCTATGCCTACGGGAGTAACGTATAAACATCTTGTCGGACTTGCCCTTCTGTCAGCGATTGGGTTTACAATGTCCCTATTTATAAATGAATTAGCTTTTACTCCGCTCGGAGAAGTAGGAAATACGTATATTGACCAAGCAAAAATAGGAATTATCATTGCTTCCTTGATTGGAGGAATAGCAGGATTTTTCTTATTGAAGTCCATTCCGAAGAAAAAGGAAATCGGAGAGGATGTAGGATAGTTTATATCACTTTCTCAGATATATAGACTTCAATAAAAATGCAACAAATCTTCAATCAATTTATGATAACGATTGGTGGCATCGTATTTTGTTGAAAATTCTTTGTTGAAAGTGTGTCGAGTGTATTTTTTCTTGCTTGAAATGGGTGTGTAATTTCTTAATTCCATTGGATAATCGGTGTTTAGTTTGGTTGCAAAATAGGTGATTGAACCATCTTCATACGCTAATCCTAAAATGACACCAGGTAAATCACCATAGCTTTCAGGGCCAACAGCAGGAATAACTTGAGGGTCAAACCATGCGTAAATTTTCGTACTGTCATTAATTTGATTGGTAAACTTCAAGTTGGTCGTAAAATCAATATATTTAGACGTAACAGCTAAGCGCAATTGAGGCATAAAATTGTCCGTAACGGTCAGGTTATTCATTCCGTCAACAATGCTGTTTTGATTCGCTCGAGTGTAATTAAACAACGGATTAATGGTTAAAATTTTCTTGAAAACAGGAATATTCAATCCCATATTTCCCGACAAGGAATTAAAGGTATTGATATTCTCATATTTGGAAACACTTCGTCCTAAATTATCGTATTGCACCGAACGAGCAAAATCATTAAACGTATATCTTGCACTCATTCCGACGTTAAAATTAATACCCGAAATAGGTTTGAAAATCATATAACGCACATTCGTATTGAGTATGTAATTCGATTTCAAATTTTCATTTCCAACAGAAATGTTATTCGGATTGGTGTTGTCACGTGCAGGCGAAAGACGGTCAACGCTCGGCAAATTAGAATTGGTCGTAAATCCAACCGAAAGGTTTGAATTTTGGGATATTTTATAACGATAATTCAAGTAAGGCAGTACATTCGTTTCATTTTGACGAATGGTCAGCAAAGTGTAGAAATTTTCATTATTTGTCAAAACATTTCGCACTCGCACACCGAATGTAATTTGTTGACTTTTATACGAATACCCTGTTGAAACGCCTAATTTATTTTGCATTTTATTCGTTTTAAAGCGGTTAGACGTTAAGGAGTCCAATAACGAATACGAACCGTTGTCGAAATCATAGGAAGTCAAATTCAAATTATTACTGTTATTCAATAATTCATAATCATAAATCATTTTCCATTTTGGATTCAACGGGTGCGTGAAATTTGCCGTAAACGTGTTCGTAAAATTATTCGTCAAGTTCTTTTTTTGTTGCTGAATAAAATTTTGAGTTGTGTCCAATAAAACAAAATAATCATCGTAGTGCATTTCATTGTCCGATTGATTGCGTTGGTAACTAAAATTATCACGTAGCGTTAATTTCGATTTGGAAGCACGAAAATCCTTGGTGTATGTTAAAGTATTTTGTATGCCCAAAGCGTTGAATTTAGCATCACTTTCGTTGGTTGCACGGCGGATTTGAGCACCGTTTGCATCAATAAAAGTATTTGTGTTCTCACTTAAATTTTCCGAAGTGCTAAGCGTAAAAGTTGGTACAACGGTTAAGGTTTGCGTAGAATCTAACTGAAATTTCAAGTTCAAATCAAGCGTATGATTTTGATTTTTTCGAGATTGAACTGTTTTACTTTCAGACGAATAAGTCGTGTCTTTGAACAAAAATTGGGTCTTTGTAAGCATAAATTACCACACTTTCTAAATAATCACTCTTGTCAGCAAGTGAAAATTCGCCCAAATCGAATGTTTTATTCGTTTCTGAACCTGCAAAAACAAATTCTTTTTTGTTGAAAGATGGGTGCGTAATAGTCAGTCGATAATTGCTAATCGGCACACGATATTCAAACGAACCGTATTCATTCGTATTTTGATAATTGACAATGACCGAATCGTTTAAATTTATCAAATAGGTTTTAGCGTTGTGAACAGGCATATAAACATTTGTATCTATAACTGTTCCGCTAATTGTCATTTCTTGTGCAGACAGCGTAAAGCCCCACAACACAAAAAGACACGTGTATATTTTTTTAATCATTGAATTTGATTAACGTAAGATTGTCCCTAAAATTATTAAGGTGATTTTCACAACTTTATGTAAAAACCACCTTATCTTTTCTATTCTTTTTATTTACGAATATTGGACTAAATCTATGCTTCCGAAGCTGTATTGTCTTCTGTTGGTGCTGGATTGATTTCCGCTATTGGTGCAACATTTTCAACCACGGTTGGTTCTTCGGTTACGTTTGCTGTTTCAACAACTTCTTCCAAAACGTCCCATTGTCTTTTTCCGAAAATTGTTTCCAAATCTTCTTTAAAGATAACTTCTTCTTCCAAAAGTTTGGTTGCTAATGCCGTCAATTTATCTTTATTTTCGGACAAAATGCTAAGCGCACGTTGGTATTGTTCTTCAATCATTTTGCTCACTTCTTCGTCAATCGCTTTTGCCGTATTTTCAGAATAAGGTTTCACAAACGAATCACGACCTTGTGAATCATAAAAAGAGATGTTACCTACACGCTCATTTAAACCGTACATACTCACCATAGCGTACGCTTGTTTGGTCACTTTTTCCAAATCGCTCAATGCACCTGTGGAAATCTTACCGAACATCAACTGCTCTGCAGCACGACCGCCCAACGCTGAACACATATCGTCTAACAGTTGTTCCGTTGTTGTAATTTG
>DAOMPZ010000088.1:8062-10449 GCA_035445045.1 Crocinitomicaceae bacterium
TAAAATCTGCTCTGTGGTGGTAATGCTTCTTTCTTCGGGCAAATACCATGCTGCGCCCAACGAGCGTCCTCTCGGTACAATCGTTACTTTTACAAGTGGATGTGCGTGTTCCAACAACCATGAAGTTGTAGCGTGTCCTGCCTCGTGGAAAGCAATCGCTCGTTTTTCATGCGGTGTAATGATTTTATCTTTTTTCTCTAAACCACCAACAATACGGTCAACGGCAACTAAGAAATCTTGTTTAGAAACGCTTTTTTTCTGTTTTCTTGCTGCAATCAACGCTGCTTCGTTACAGATGTTCGCAATGTCTGCTCCTGAAAAACCTGGTGTTTGTTTCGCTAAGAAATCAATATCTAAATTTTCTTCTAATTTCAGCGGTTTTAAGTGAACGTTAAAAATCGCTTTACGTTCGTTCACGTCTGGCATATCGACATAAATTTGTCTGTCAAAACGTCCTGCACGCATCAAGGCACTGTCCAAAACTTCGGCACGGTTGGTTGCAGCCAAAATAATAACACCTGTATTTGTGCCAAATCCGTCCATTTCTGTCAACAACTGATTTAAGGTATTTTCACGCTCGTCATTCGAGTTAAAACTGTTGTTTTTTCCTCTTGCTCGACCGATAGCATCAATCTCGTCAATGAAAATAATCGCTGGTGCTTTTTCTTTCGCTTGGCGGAACAAATCACGAACACGTGACGCTCCTACTCCAACGAACATCTCCACAAAGTCAGAGCCTGATAACGAGAAAAACGGAACTTTCGCTTCGCCAGCTACGGCTTTTGCCAACAAGGTTTTTCCTGTCCCTGGAGGACCAACTAATAATGCTCCTTTCGGGATTTTTGCTCCTAATTCGGTGTAACGTTGTGGATTTTTAAGAAAATCAACGATTTCTTCAATTTCTTCTTTTGCCCCTTTCAAACCTGCTACATCTGCAAACGTAACGTTCGTTGTACGTCCTTTTTCATACACTTGCGCTTTGGATTTTCCGATGTTAAAGATGTTTCCACCGCCACCAGCACCACCGCCACCAAATCCTCCTGACATTTTGCGCATTACAAAAACCCAAATAAGCACCAACACCAAAATCGGAAGTATAAAATTCAAAATACTGCGGAAATAATCCACTTCTTCCTTGCGTTTTACTTCAATTGGTGCTTTCCCTGCGGCTTGATTTCTATCGCTAATATCTTGAATTTTCGTTGCAAAACTTGTCGCATCAGGAATTTCCACTTGATATTTCGGCTTTCCATTTGGATTTATTTTTTTCTCATTTTCAATAGCTGTATAAATATCGCTGTATTTTTCTTTGTTTGCGCTGACAAAATTTTCGCCAGCTTCTGTCAATTTAAAATCAACACGGGAACGGTTTACTAATTCCACATTTTTCACAAAACCCGAATCCGCCAAGGTATAAAATGATTGTAATTTTATTGGAGCTTTTTGTGGCGCAGTGTACATATATTGCATCGCTATCGCTACAACAATTATCACAATATAAATCCAATAGAAATTAAATTGTGGTTTTTTCGCATTATTACTGTTCGTACTCATATTTTTCTTCTTTTTTTTTAAAATTTTAATCAAGGTTTGGAACATCCTCTCTCACGGCATCAGCCCAAAGGTCTTCGATGTTGTAAAATGCACGCTTTTCGTTACTGAAAATATGTACGACAATCGAAATATAATCTAACAAAATCCATTCGGAAGTTCCTTGTCCTTCTTGATGCCAAGGTCTTTCTTTCAATTCTTTACGTGTATTTCTAACCGTTGAATTGGCGATACCTTCAATTTGCGTGAACGATTCGCCCGAACAAATGATAAAATAATCTGCTACGGCATTTTCTATTTTTCGTAAATCTAAAACCGTAATATCTTTGGCTTTATTGTCTTGCATTCCCTCGATAATGCAGTTTTTTAGTTCTTCTGAAAGGGTATTATCTTTAAATTTTTGCATTCTTAATTTTAATATCTGTTACAAATTTAGCTTTAATTTTTAATTTTACTTCCTCAATCAATGCAATAATATGTTATTATCTAAATTAATTGTTCTCGATACGGTTGACTCCACTAACAATTACGTTGCCAACCTTCTAAAAACGCAACAAATTCAACACGGAACTGTAATATTGTCATACAATCAACAAAATGGGCGTGGGCAACGTGGCACAAATTGGCTAAGCGAACCCTATAAAAATATTGCTTTCAGCATCTTTCTAAAACACACAAACAAATCTTTCAGCGATGCGCAACATTTGAGTTATGCTGTAGCTTTGGCAACAAAAGACTTTCTTTCAATCCACGAAATTAACGCTAAAATCAAGTGGCCCAACGACTTACTTGTTGACAATAAAAAAATAGCAGGTATTTTAATTGAAAATCAGGTT
>DAOMPZ010000089.1:0-10396 GCA_035445045.1 Crocinitomicaceae bacterium
CCTGCCCAACTGCTTGAAAATCGCCCCGATATTCGGCAGGCGGAACAGGGTTTAATTGCTGCCAAATTGGACGTAAAAGCAGCCAGAGCACGTTTTTATCCAACGTTGGGTTTGACTGCTAATTTGGGTATGAATGCGTTTAATCCTGAAGTTTGGTTTAATCCTAAGTCGTTGTTATACAATTTGTTGGGCGATATTTTTGCGCCTTTGATTAACCGAAATGCGATACGTGCAAATTATAACATTTCAAAAGCAAAGCAAGTGAAAGCGTTGGTTACGTATCAGCAAACGATATTGAAAGCTGTAATTGAAGTGAGCAATCAATTGGCTGGCGTTCAAAATTACACGAATAGCTATCAAACCAAAGCAAACGAAGTTCAGATTTTGAACCAATCTGTTGAAATTTCACAAGATTTATTCAACTCCGCTCGTGCCGATTACATGGAAGTTTTACTAACCCAACGTGAAGCTCTCGATGCTGAAATGGAATTAGTCGAAACGCAATTAAAAGAAAAAGAAGCAAAAATTGGAATTTATCGAGCCTTAGGCGGTGGTTGGAAGTAGTGATGATTATAAATTAAAAAAAGGCTTTCATTGAAAGCCTTTTTTATTAACTTTACCATTGAAAATGTGTAAACAATAAAAATAATTTACATGAAGTTATTGTTATTTAGGCGAGCAAATAAGTATTTAATTTTAGAAAAAGACGGTAAATACAATATTGTTGACAAGTATAACAATGAAGATGATGAAATGAGTACTCATCTAAATGAATTTAAAAATTATGTAAAAGGAATAGAGTCGCCTAAATTAGACGGTTACTTTTATAGTGGACTAAATGATGACATTTTAATGTTTTATGTATTTAATCACATTGCCTATATTGAGTACGATAAAATCAAATATAATATTTCAAGTGAAGATACAAAGTGTAGTTGTAGAAAAATAAATGAAAAAAATAACGAATGGATATTTGAATGTACTTCTATTGAGAATAAATTTGAATTTAGGTATAAATCATACTATTACGATTCATTTGAAAATGAAAGTGAAGAGGATGCTAACTTCGGTGTTTGGCTTTTATCGTTGTTTAATAATCCTCAGAAAATAAATTTTGTAATTAATAGATTCAGCGAATAAATAATCAAAATCACGGGCGATAAAGGCTGAAAATTTAAAAACATATTCATAATTTCAACTCCTCAAAAAACGGAATATCTTCCAAAAATACTAAATCTTTCGTCTGCATATCCATTTGAATAATTTGATGTTGCAAGCCGTTTGTCAAGAGTAGATAATCGGTTTTTAACTGTTGGTTGTAGTGGGCAGCTTGCTCAAATGTGAGTTGCGAAACGGCAATTTCGGGAGCTTTACATTCAACAATAATACGAGGGTTGGCATTACGGTCGTACAATACCAAATCGCAACGGCGAAAAAGTTGATGAATGTGTATGCCGTGTTCAATTTTGATTAAACTTTCGGGATAATTTCGGTGTGCTATTAAAAAGTAAATAACGTGTTGGCGCACCCATTCTTCGGGTGTTAATTTGACTTTCTTTTTGCGCAACAAACACACCACAAAAACGTCCTTTCCTTTTTTAGAAAGTGAAAGCGGTGCGTTGGGCAAATGGAGCGGTGTCAGCATTTTATCCGTTAATTCCTTTGGAAATCATGTATTCGTTCAACTGATCGACATCGGAAAAAAGCACTTCTCGGGCTTTACTGCCTTGGTGTGGTCCGATAATTCCGTGCGCCTCCAATTGGTCAACGATACGTCCTGCACGGTTGTAGCCTAATTTTAATTTGCGTTGCAACAAACTCGCCGAACCTTGCTGACTGATAACGATAATGCGTGCGCCCTCTGCAAACATTGGGTCGATGTCGTTCATATCGAAATCATCCATGTCGTTGCCACCGCCTTCGCCAACGTATTCGGGTAACATAAACGCTTCGGGATAAGCTCTTTGCGAACCTATAAATTCACAAATTTCCTCCACTTCGGGCGTATCGACAAAACCACATTGCAAACGAATTAAGTCATTTCCTGTCGAAATTAACATATCACCCATACCGATAAGTTGGTCAGCACCGTTGGAATCAAGAATGGTGCGTGAGTCGATTTTGGACTGTACACGAAACGCAATACGAGCAGGGAAATTGGCTTTAATCATACCTGTAATGACGTTTACAGACGGTCTTTGAGTGGCTACAATCAAGTGAATGCCAATCGCTCGGGCAAGCTGTGCAATACGTGCAATCGGGCTTTCAACCTCACGTCCTGCTGTCATGATTAAATCGGCAAACTCGTCAATCAACACGACAATATACGGCAAATAACGGTGTCCTTTTTCGGGGTTTAAACGGCGTTGAATGAATTTTGCATTGTATTCTTTTATCGTTCGCACTTGTGCCTCTTTCAGCAATTCGTAACGTGTGTCCATTTCGATACAAAGCGAGTTCAGCGTGCTGACAACTTTGGAAGTGTCGGTAATAATCGCATCTTCCGAATCGGGTAATTTTGCCAAAAAGTGACGTTCAATTTTATTGTAAAGCGTTAACTCTACTTTTTTCGGGTCAACCAAAACGAACTTAACTTGTGACGGATGTTTTTTGTATAAAATCGACACCAAAATTGCATTCAAACCAACAGATTTTCCTTGACCTGTCGCACCTGCAACGAGCAAGTGAGGCATTTTTGTCAAATCGAATGTAAATGTTTCGTTGGTAATGGTTCGCCCGATAACGACAGGAAGTTCAAAATCAGCGTTTTGGAATTTCTCTGATGCAATCAATGAGCGCATTGAAACAGTGTCACGTTTGCGGTTAGGCACTTCGATACCAATCGTTCCTTTCCCTGGGATTGGCGCAATAATACGAATACCGAGCGCAGCCAAACTCAATGCGATGTCGTCTTCTAAATTTTTGATTTTGGAAATACGAATACCTGGCGCAGGAACAATTTCGTACAACGTTACCGTTGGTCCAACTGTCGCTTTGATTTTTGCAATTTCGATTTTGTAGTTTTGTAACGTTTCGACAATTTTGTTTTTGTTTTCTTCCAACTCTTCCTTGTCGATGTTCAAACCGCCACCGCCATATTCTTTCAACAAGTCAATAGGAGGGAGCATATAACCCGACAAATCCAATGTTGGGTCGTAATCGCCGTAGCTTTGGCGCAATTTGTCTGCCTCATCGTCCGAAATTTCTTCTTCGACATCGGCAATTTCAATTTCAAAATCATCGTCAACAGAAATTGTTTCAGTAGGTTTGTTATCCGTTTTTACGACAAATTCAACATCGCTGTCTTCATCATCGTCTTCGTCAACACCAAAATCGTCGTCTTCGTCAAAATGCACGGTTTCGGAAATATCTTCTTTGTTAATATCGTTGTCTGTAATGGTGTTAATGATATGAAAATCAGCGTTTTTGTCCGTTTTCTTGACAGGTTCAATTTCATCATCGTCTTCGGAATAATTTGAACTGTTGAATTGTGCTAAAAATTCTCTGAAGTTAAATTTGAAGAAAATCACGCTGGCGATGTACAGCACAAACAGTTGGAAAAAAATATTTCCGATTTTCCCGACCGTAAAATTCAACCAATTATTGACGTGATACCCAAACGAACCACCCAAATAGTTGATGTGACTTGCAAATAAACCTAAAAACATACTTCCCCAAAACATGAAAAAGATGCTGATAAATGTTGTTCGTTTCAGTGGAAAGCGTTCAGATTTGTAACCAAACGTGTGAAAAACACCGAATAAAATAAACAAAAACGGAATGAAAAACGCTGAAATTCCAACCCAACGGTAAACCAAAAGATGTGAAAACCAAGCACCGAACTTTCCAAGCCAATTTTGCATTTCTTCCACATTTTCTTCTAAAATAAAGTTCCAAAAACCTTTGTTTAAAACGTTATTTTGGTCTTCTTGCCACGTAAAAATATAGGAAGTGACAGATAGCAAAAGGAAAATCCCGATGATGAGCAACGCACCGCCGATAATGGCACGTGAACGTTTGAGTTCGTAGCGAGCCAAGAAACGTTCTATGGGGTTTTTGGCATTTAAACGCTCGTTATCTTTCTCCGAACTGGCTTTTTTGCCTTTTTCTTTTTTATCTGTTTTTGCAAATTTATCTTCTACCATTACACTGTTTTAAAGCTGTGTTTGTTGCGTTGTCGCAAATTAAACGAGTAAAATTAAAAAGAAATAGGGCGTGTTTTTGGATTGATTTGATTAAAGATTAACAGGTTGTTGTTAATTGGTGGGTATAACTTCAAAAATCTTCTTTCTTTTTTTACATTGCTTAAAAAAAGAAACAAAAAAAGCTAGTCGCCGTGATTTCTTTCGCTACCCAAATCTTCCTTGTTAGCGAAAGAACAAAAACTTGCTTCGCCTCAAACAGTTTGTTCTTTTTTCGCTAACTTCGTCGTTTGGGTGCCCAGCGAAAAAATCAATGCGACGAAAAGGCTTCGAGCGAAAATTTACGATAACTCTAAACTTACGTCACGTATCTGCACTCATCATTCTGTACTCTTACTAAATTCACTTATTTTCCAAAATAAATTCATCTAAGGTAACAATCTTAAAAATAGACGGAATTTGAAACAGTTTTTTGTCCAATTCGCCTTGTTCGATTTTGATAGCACGGTAAATTAATTTAGCGGTTTCGTTCACTTGTACGCTGTATTCGGCATAAAGTCCTTTTATTAAGCTGTTGTAATTGAGGTAAATAGGGTTTATTTTTGGGAAATAATAAACAGTGTCAAGTGTATTGTCTGCGTGTAGGCGTTTGATACGTTTAACGGTAAATCCGTCTAATTTTCGTTTTTGAGGTAGTTTTTTGAATGAAAAATTAGTGGTTGAACTATCGTTATCATGCTGTTTAATAGCGTAATACGTATCGTTGTTTTTTAAAAGAATGTATGATTTTTTTTGGTTTAAATTGCGAATAGTCGTTTGTGCACCAAAAGCATCGGAATAGGTGTCAATGCGTACCAAACTATCTTTTGCTCTGATTGTCAAATAATTAACTTTGTGCGGAATGCTGTCGGGTGTAGCTTGAAAAAAAACATCGTAAAAAATAGTTCCCTCAAAAGGTTTGTATTTTTGGGCGTAACTGCTGTTTTGAAAAACTATCGCAATACAGATAAAAAGTAAGTGTTTGATTTTTTTGTTCATGGTGCAAATTTACACAATTACGAATTACAAATTACGAATTTTCAATCACGATTAAATTCAAAAAACAAAATGAACTCCTGCTGAAATAATGAAATAATTCCCTAACTCTCTTTTTAGGCTTTTTTCTAACCTTTCAATTGGGTTTCCTTTAACCAATGTATAAGTAGCAGGTTTTATCGCACCTTGAAAATAGGCTTTACAAAAGAAACCTACTGTTCGTTGCTTTTTCGTGATGTCTTTACCTAAGAAAACATTTTTTCCATATCCAAATCCCAAATTCAAATAAAGTCCTTCATGAATTTTATATTCTGTAAGGTTATCATTATCATCTTCCTCCAAATAATTTCCCTTTGTTGAACTATTAATTTGAGAGATTATAAAAAATTGATGTTTTTTATAGACACATTTTTTAAACGATTCGCCAATAAAATATTTTAATTCTATCCACCTGCCATACGTATATGTAGGATTAAAATCAACACCAATACTTAATTCAATGGCACTTACAGGTTTAAATCCTGCACCTAAATAAAATCCTATATAAGGTACTTTTACTCCAGCATCAGCAGTAAATCTTCTCATTTTTATCTCTTCTTGTGTGGTCACTTCTTCTTGTGCAAAAATCGGCGAACTACACAAAAGGAAAATTCCCATTAAATAACTCAAATTTTTCATGCCGTATTCGTATTATGTAGCTTGCCAATCATTAAACAAATATAGCTAAAAATTAGAAACATAGATGTACGGAATTTAAAACTTACCGAAAATTTTTGCTCGAAGACGGGACGGTCGCATTGATTTTTTCGGCGGGACACAAACGACGAAATCGGCTAAAAAAGAGCAAACTGTTCGAAGCGAAGCAAGTTTTTGCTCTTTAGCCGATGAGGAAGATTTGGGTGTCGAAAAAATCACGGCGACGAGGTTTTTGTTACTTTTTGACGGACAAAAAGTAAAAGAAGAAAATTAATTCCTACTTTTACAAAATGCGCATTTTACACACTGCTGATTGGCACTTAGGAAAAAAGTTAGAGTTCTTTAATCGTTTGGAAGAGCAAGAACAGGTTTTGCGTGAAATTTGTACGATTTCAGAAGAGCAAAATGTTGATTTAGTTATAGTTGCAGGCGATTTATTTGACAGTGCGACACCGTCCAACGAGGCTATGGAATTACTGTATAAAACGCTGAAAAAATTAGCTAATAATGGCAAAATTCCCGTTATTGCAATTGCAGGAAATCACGATTCACCGAGTAGAATTAATGTCGCTGATGTTTTGGCACGAGAAAATGGAATTATTTTAATTGGCTATCCAACAGACGTTGTGCCGACACTTGCACTGGAAAATGGGTTTAAAATCTCTCAATCGGAAATTGGGTTTATTGAGGTTGAAATTCCCGAAATTCCATACCCAATTAGAATTTTACACACAGCGTATGCGAATGAAATACGTTTGAAAGAATATTTTGGCGAGGAAAAAGAACGTTCTTTGCAGGAAAGTTTGGGCGCAAAATGGAAAAAATTAGCTGATAGTTATTGTGATAAAAAAGGTGTAAATATCTTAACATCACATCTTTATATGTTAAAAAGGGGAGGAGCAATCTTGGAAGAACCCGATGGCGAACGTCCATTGAATATCGGAACGGCAGACTTGCTTTATTCTGATGCTATTCCTGCACAAATTCAATACGTTGCTTTGGGACATTTACATCGTTTTCAAGATGTTGGAGCGCAACAACCTGTTATTTACAGCGGTTCGCCATTGGCGTATTCTTTTGCCGAGGCAGGTCAACAAAAATATGTTTCGATTATTGACATCGAACCCGATAGCGAGCCTGTTATTTCAAAAATTCCGCTACATTCGGGCAAACCTTTGATGCGTAAAACGTTTGATAATTTTGAAAATGCAATTAATTGGTTGTTAGAAAATAAAAACTGTTTAGTAGAATTAACGCTTGAAGTTGAAAACTACCTTAAATCCGAAGAACGCAAGTTGCTCTATCAAACACATGACGGCATTATTCATTTAATTCCGAAAGTCAAAAATGTTCAAAATTCTGAAAGTTCCACCAAAACAATTGACCTGTCAAAAAACATAGATGAGTTGTTTAAAGACTATTTCAAATCTAAAAATAGCAATTTAGAACCCAATGAAGAGTTGATGACTTTGTTTAAAGAGATTTTACTTTAGACAAAAGAAGAAAGACCTAAGACTGTTTCCGCCAACGACGGATTTAAGTTTCCTCCTTTGGAAGAGGATTAAGGAGGAGGATTTCCGAAAACTCAAGGGCAAAGACAAAATAGTCTTAATACCTTAACGTCGTCTTTCATTGAAATTCCTTTCTAAAAAATTCGACTTTGGCGTTTTTAAAACGATACTCATTTAATTCATTGTTGTACAAATAATAGCGTAATACAAGTCTTTTTGGCAATTTTTTTCCTTTTAATATTTCCTTGATATTTATGGACTTATTTCCTGTCAAGGAGTTCCATGTTCCTTTTGTTAATGTTTTTTCTTGAAAGAAATCGACTTGTGTCCAATACAACATTTCATCTGTTTTTTCGTCATGGAGCGACATTGTTAATTTAGGTATATCGCTGAAAATTGCAACTTTTGCAGGTAAACATTCAACTTTAAATTTAACCATTAATTGCTGTATCGTTGGCTCTAAAATTAAATAATCTCCAAGTCCGACAAAAGGATTGCCTTTTTCAGTTTTCAATTCGCCTGAAATGGAAGTATTTGTTATTGGCTTGATTTGGAATAGTTTAATGTATTTGTGAATAAAACTTTTAGGGCCGAATTTATCGTTGTAAACACTGTAATTAACCACCTTCTTAGCATATTCTTTGGCTGTTTCCATATTTGCCAAGACAGTTGAATTGTCTATTTTTTGTACCGCCAAATTGTCAGAAACTTGATATAATTGTCCATTCCGAACGTAATAATTTTGGTTCAAATAATAATCTTGATTTCTCAAATATGTTCCCAATAATAAGGTGCGGTCATTTTTGTAATGCTTTGAAAAAGAGAGTTCTTTTCCTGCAAATGTCGTTTGTGACGGAAGTCTTGAAAGGTAGTTTTTCCGCAAATAATTGATGAGTGTCGGTGCTAAATCCAACTGAGAATTGACACCTAAGAATTTTTGCGGTTGTTTGAGTAAAGGCGAAAAAATCAACAGCGGAATACGATATTCGGAAATGTCGTCAACAGATGCGATGGCTGTTCCGTGGTCGCCATAAATGATAAAAATAGTATTTTCGTAATCGGGGTAATTCTTTGCTTGTTCAAAGTATGTTTTTAGTTGGTCATCCAAGTATGTAAATGTCGAGTAAGCATCTAAGAAACTATCCATAGTACGCTTGTAATCAATCTTTTTGGATTTTCCGTTTGCCACCATTAAACGGCGAGTTTTGTCAAGATATTTTTCTTTTTCCTTTAGTTTGTACGGTGGGTGTGTGGAAACCGTCAAGAAAATGTCTAACCGAGGTTTGTTTGCCAATTTTTGTTTGTCATAATCATACCACGATTTTAAGAACAATTCTTTTTCTTGATAACCCCACGGATTTGGAACGCCGTTAATGTCAGCAGAAAAAGACGTTTCCCAATCTTTTACAAGATAATTTATGTTGTTGTTATTCATGAAGTTATCCATTTGTGTGAACGATAAATACGTGCCACAATAAAAGCGTGAAAAGTAGTCTTTCTCCAATAAATTGGGTAACGAAAAGTAATTGGTATGTTCCATTTCGTGGAAAATTTTACCGCTCGGAATAATCGGAATTGATGCCATACTCGCAGGCAAGGCGTGATAAGTACGGTCACAAACGGACAAAAAATTTGGAAAATAAAGACTTTGTGTTGCAAGCGAATCTAAAAACGGCATGATATGTCCTGTTTTATCAGCATTATCGCCCACAAAATACGTACTCATACTTTCGCAAATAATAAAAACAATGTTGGGAGCTTTGCCGTTTGTCGTAGGATTTAAAAAAGTTTCAAGTTGCGAACTGTCGGGCAATTCATGAAAAAACGGGTAGTTTGGGTCGATAGTTTTGGACGAGCTGAAAAAATTTGCATCAATTTTTTGTATATCGGCTGTGGTAAGTAGTTCTGTTTGGTTATTTTTTGCTTGTTGTTGCGCATCAAAATAAGCATAAATACGTGAAAAGAAATACGCCGTATTGTTATTAGCTATTTGATTAAAGCGCTCATTGGTTGTATTGATAACTGTTGGAAATAAACCGATTAGCAAAAAAAAACTGACAAATAAAATGGTTTTCTTGGGCGTTAATTTTTGAAAATTACAATTAATTTTTTTTGCAAGAAAAAGAAAAAGTATAGGGAAAATCAAAACAGCACAAACCAAAAAGAAATTCAGCGATGATGTTCCGCCACTGATAATTAGTACTTCGCTCAAAGAATAATTAAAAAGTGCCTCGTCCAACATAATCGTTGTGGTTTTGAGGTATTCCACAAGGAGTAATTCCGCTAAGATAAGAATAGGAGGAATGACCCAAAGCAAAAAAGTGTGCGTTTTTTTCGTTAGTAGATTAATCAAAAATTGAAAAAATGACAGCACGATAAACACACGGACAGTAAACGAAATGTCGCTTATAAAACCTCTAAACGATAGTATATCACTACGGTTTGGAAAAATGTCTACATAAAAAAAGCCTACAATCCGAATTAAAAACAGTACACTTAAAAAAGCCAAACTATTTTTGAAAACAGTTTTGATTAATGATACCGTTGCAGGCTGAATTTTCATTCGTATTTATTTTCCTTTAAATTTCCGCTGATTCCGTAGGAATTGTGCGGTCAATTTTTTTGAATAATCCTTGCAAAACTTTCCCTGGACCAACTTCAATTACTTCTGTACAGCCGTCTTTTAGCATATTTTGCATGATTTGCGTCCAACGTACTGCGCCTGTCAATTGGTTGATTAAATTTTGTTTGATTTCATCGGGATTTGTAACCGCTTGTGCATTTACATTTTGGTAAACAGGACAAGTTGGCGTGTTAAAAACTGTTGCCTCAATTGCTGCTTCTAATTCTTTTTTGGCAGGTTCCATTAATGGCGAGTGAAAAGCACCTCCAACGGGTAAAATCAAAGCTCTTTTTGCACCTGCTTCTGTCAACTTTTCGCAAACACGTGTCACGGCTTCTAATTCGCCTGAAATAACTAATTGCCCTGGACTGTTATAGTTTGCAGGAACA
>DAOMPZ010000090.1:0-302 GCA_035445045.1 Crocinitomicaceae bacterium
ATCAATATGTACACCATTCAACAAGACAAGGAATTAGGTGCGCAAGTAGAGCAAGAAATTGCAAGTAATCCAGCGGAATATCCAATTGTTGACTCAGCATCAAACAAAGAATTGTACGCTTACATTTACAAAGTCCGAAACAAGATTTTAAATTCGGGCAAAGTAGCCAACAAAGACAATTTTGCTTGGCGCATTAAAATCATCAACAACGACACGATTTTAAACGCTTTTTGTACACCAGGTGGATACATTTATGTTTACACAGGTATCATGAAATATTTGGATTCGGCAGATGAGTTAGC
>DAOMPZ010000090.1:312-9427 GCA_035445045.1 Crocinitomicaceae bacterium
TGGGTCACGAAATTGCACACGCTGATTTACGTCACTCGACACGTCAAATGACAACGATGTACGGCGTTGATGTGGTTTTGGGTGCAATCGCAGGAAACAAAGAGATGATTAAACAAGTTTCAGCAGGGTTAATCGGCTTGAAATTCTCTCGTAATCACGAATCAGAAGCAGATTTGAAGTCTGTTGAATACCTTTGTCCAACAGATTACCACGCAAACGGTGGTGGAAAATTCTTCGAGAAAATTTCGGCAGCAGGAGGTTCAAAATCACTTGAATTTTTGAGTACACACCCCAATCCAGACAAACGTATTGAAAGCTACAATAACAAAAAAACAGAATTAGGTTGTGGCGGAAATAAAGATTACAAATCGGAATATGCTGCGATGAAAAAATTGTTGACAAACATTAAAACACCATCGTCAAATTCAGGAGGAGGTATAATTTTTAACACAGGAACAAAAAAACCTTAATGAAATTAAATCTTGACAAAACACATTTTATAGATACATCAGATTTTTATGATGCGTCTATTGGTTTGTCAAATACAACTGAAAATCCACGTGCTTGGTACGTGGATTTTCCTATTATAGAACCTGTCCGAACACCCGATTTTGTCGGCTCTGTTGCCGAGGGAAATTCCGTAAATTTTCGCAACATCGCATTCAACCCTCACGGACATGGAACGCACATTGAGTGTTTGGGTCACGTAACCAAAGAAATTCACTCGATTAACCAGCTTTTTAAAGACTACTTTTTAAACGCAAAATTGATGACAATCGCACCACAAAAAAGCTACAATTCAACATTCAAACAAGAAGACTTAGTTATTACAAAAGCACAACTTGAGGCGGTTTTAAACTCCGAAACTACTTGTTTGATGATACGAACATTGCCTAATTCAATCGAAAAAAAACACTTCAATTATTCCAATACTAATTTTCCGTATTTAGACAAAGAATGTGTTGAAATCTTAGATAAATACAAGGTCAAACATTTAATTGTCGATTTGCCGTCTGTGGATAGAGAAGTCGATAATGGTGTTTTGGCATTTCACAAAGCATTTTGGAAAGTTGACACCGAAAGCCCTGTTATGGATAGAACAATCACGGAATTTGCTTTTTTCGCAGACGAAATCAAAGACGGAAATTATCTTTTAAATATGCAAACCGCACCGATTGAAAACGATGCAACGTTGTGTCGTCCGTTGCTTTTTCCAATTTATGCGGAAAAATAGTGTGCTTTGAACCTATTCGACTAAAAAAATAACTCAAAAAGTATTGTAAATAAAAAATTAAAGTACCTTTGTCTAAACTTAAATTTGAAATTTTATGAAAAGAATTTTATTAGCATGCTCATTAATTATGGGTATTTCAGCTGGAGTATCAGCACAATGTACACCAGGACCAAATTTTGCAAATGGTGTTTATCCCGATTCAGCAACCAATTTTGGCTCAGGTTGTAAAGACCAACCGTATGAACAAGTTATTTCATTACGTATTCCTGCGGATACGAATGTAGTGTATAATGGATTGCCAGTTACAGCAACTATTGTATCAATTGAATTAGAGAGTGTTACAGGTTTGCCAACAGGATTAACGTTAGCATGTAGTGAAACAAACTGTATATTTGAGGGTGGAAACGATGGTTGTGCCGTTATTTCAGGAACAACAAGTGAAGTAGGTGTTCACAATCTTGTATTTTACTTGAAAACGACAGCGAGTGCAGCCATATTACCTCCACCTGTTCCTCCTTACACTTTGGAACAAAAAGACACATTAGACTACTACAAAATCATTATTGATGACTGTGGTGGAACTTCTGTTGTGAATGCGGATAATACAGCATCATTTGATGTTTATCCAAACCCTGCAAAAGAAAATGTTACTATTTCTAACTTGGTAAATGACGGTTTAGATAAAACTATCCAAGTAATCAATGCTGAAGGAAAAGTAATTAAGACACTTCACACGGATAAAAATTCCCTTTCGATTTCTACGGAAGACATCAAATCGGGAATTTACTTCGTGAAAGTAACACAAAAGAACGCTCAAGAAACTGTTAAGTTAGTGATTGAGTAAATTTTCATAGTGTTTAGAATTTTAAAAAGGCTGTCAAATTTGATAGCCTTTTTTGTAGGTTGATTTTTCTTTATGAATGTAGTTCATAGGTCGGAAGTAGCTGAAAACCGTATTACTTCAATGTTTTTTAAAGCGGTATCAAGCGTATCACTTCCTTTGAGTAGAAAATAGGGTTTGTAGCCTTTTTGAATTAAATCGTCAATTTGTGGTTGAGTAGGCGAGTGCGGATAAGCAATATTGTCCGTAAAAATCATCTAATTAATGTTGGTACTTTCAACAAAGTTGACATAAAAAAAGGTCACAAATTTTGTGACCTTTTTTACGTATAGAAGTTTCTAAATATTATGCTTCTTCATCGTCATCATCATCGCCAGAGTCTTTTGTAGCTCCACGAGCCATTCTAACTGCAACAACAACTGCATTTTGAGGATCTAAGAATGTTAAACCTTCGATATTGATTTGACTAACACGAATAGCTTGACCAATTCTTAATTTAGTAACATCTATCTCAATAAAATCAGGTAAAGCATCTGGTAAACCAACAACTGTTAATCTACGGAAAGGTGTTGAAATTTTACCTCCTGATAAAACCCCTCTTGCTGTACCGTTTAATTTAATTGGTAAACCAATTTTAACTGGTGTTTTACTATCCATTCTCAAAAAGTCGATGTGACGAACTTTCCCTGTGATTGGATCTTGTTGCAAATCTTGTACGATTGCAAAAACTTTCTCGCCGTTGATGTCGATTTCAACTTTGTAAACATACGGTGTGAAAATGATTTTGTCAATTTCTCTGATATCAGCAGAAAAATGAACTTGATTTCCTTGACCATAAAGTACGCATGGAACTTGTCCGTTCACACGTAGTTGTCTTGCGCTTTTTTTCCCTACGCTCTCTCTTAGAGAACCGCTCAATGAAGCTACTTTCATGTTATTTATTTTTATTTGTTTTTACGATATTATAAAATGAGAACTAATTGACTCGTTATCAATAACACTTTTGATAACGCTTGAAAATAATTCTGCTACGGATAAAACTTTTATTTTATCTGATTGTTGTTTTAAAGGAATAGTGTCTGTTACGTACAATGCTGTCAAATTTGAATTTTCGATACGCTCGTACGCAGGCCCTGATAAGATAGCGTGTGTACAGAAAGCACGAACGCTCAACGCTCCTTTTTCCATAAATAAATCGGCCGCTTTTGTCAATGTTCCTGCGGTGTCACACATATCGTCCACCAAGATTACGTGTTTACCTTCCACATCTCCAATGACCGTCATTTCAGCAACTTCGTTTGCTTTTTTGCGGTGTTTGTGACAAAGTGCTAATGTTGTATTTAACTTTTTAGCATACGAATTGGCACGTTTTGCACCACCTGCATCAGGTGCCGCCATGATTAAGTTGCCGTCATCTAACTTCAAAATTTCATTGTAGAAAATCGTTGATGCATAAAGATGGTCAACGGGAATTTCAAAGAAACCTTGAATTTGGTCAGCGTGTAAATCCATAGTAATAATACGATCAACGCCTGCTACGGTTAGTAAATTAGCAACTAATTTCGCACCGATTGCAACTCTTGGCTTGTCTTTTCTGTCTTGACGTGCAAATCCAAAGTAGGGGACAACCGCAATAATTTTGCGTGCCGAAGCTCTTTTTGCAGCATCAATCATCAACAAAAGTTCAAAAAGATTTTCCGTTGGTGGCATTGTCGATTGAACTAAAAACACCTCTTGACCTCTAACCGTTTCCTCAAAAGACGGTTGAAATTCTCCGTCTGAAAAATCAGTAACATTCACATTTCCAAGTGGAACACCATATAACTCAGCAATTTTTGTTGCTAATTCTTTAGACGCTCTTCCTGAAAATATTTTAACTCCCGCAGACATATTCTTCTTTTTAACAAGAATGCAAAGATAATCATTTTGTTTGAATGGACAATTTTTTTGAAAATTTGTAATCTCAAAAATTTACTCACTCCAAACCACCACCCAAAGCACGGTACAATTCTATCATTGCTTTGTATTGCAACAGTTGGTCATTAACTTGATTGAGTTGCGCATTGATTAAATTTTGTTCTGAAACCAAAACATCGGTGTAAGTCACTCGACTACTGAATTGCAATAATTGCGTGCTTGCATGAACCGCAGTTTTTAACGCTTCGATTTGTTTGTCCCTAAATTCTTTTTTGTCAGAAATCGTTTGATAGGCAAACATGGCGTTGGAAACTTCGTAACCTGCTTTGATGAGTGTATTTTTAAACGTATTCAACGCTACTTCTTGTCGTACTTGTTGTTGTTTTAAGTTTGATTTCAAAACTCCTCGACTAAAAATCGGTTGTGTGATACCGCCCACTAAATTCAGAAAAAAGGCATTGATATTGAACAACGCACGTGTTGTAAGCGCACTTATTCCCATTGAACCTGCGTTCAGATTTAAACTTGGATAAAACGATGCTTTGGCAACATTTACCAACTCATATTCTTTACGAAACTGCATTTCTGCTGCTTTCACATCGGGGCGATTAGACAAAAGCAACATCGGAACACCTATTTTGAGTTCGGAATTCATCGTTTGATTGTCGAAATTTCCACGGGGAATTTCTTTCATCGGTGATGCTAGCAAAACGCATATCATATTTTCCGCTTCACGAATAGCTTGCTTTAATTCTTGACGTGTTATTTCCGCAGCGTATAAATTGGATTCAGCTTGTGCAATGTCTACACTTGTCGCTGTTCCCGAAATGTTTAACGCTTTGATAGCTTGAACCGATTTTTCCCGAATTACAATCGTTTCTTTGGTGATTTTTAGTTGTTTATCAAGTGCTAAAAGCGTATAATACATATTGGCAATATTTGCTACAAGTGCTGTTTGAACGGCATTTTTAGACGCTTTTATCGACAGCCAATTTGCTAAGTTTGCTCGTTTTTGACTTGCTAATTTTCCCCAAATATCAATTTCCCAATTAGAGGTCAATCCCAAGGAAATTGTTGTCGTCTGTAAATTAATATTGATATTCGGAGGAAGGTTCAGCGCGTGTTTCGATTGGTTATTAAATGTTGTCGTCGGAGCGAAATTCAAATTCGGCAGAAAAGCCAATTTACTTTGGCGCAAAGCCGCTTCGGTAGCAGCAATTTGAATAATCGCATTTTGCAAATCGTAATTATTGTTCAATCCCTCTTGGATTAAGGCTTTTAATGTTTCGTCCGTGAAAAATTCCTGCCACGAAATATTTGCCAACGAAACCGTATCTTTCGACACATTATCCCGAATTAAATTTTCTTGTAATTCCTTTGCGATTTCAGGTTGTTGATAACGGTCTTTTAGTCCACAACTAACCAAAAATACTGTTAAAATACTGAAATATAGAATGTTTGATATTTTCATGATTTTGATTTTTTATTTATTTCCAAAAGTCCAACAGGTTTTTAATTGCTTCGTGAAATAATTTTGGTGATTTTACGCTTAAAATTAGTTGTCCGTTTTTGTTGAGTAAAAAACCAACTTCAATTTCTACAATCGAGGTTTCTTCACTTCCAAAAAGTACAACTGTTCTAATGATTTTATATTTTGGATAACTCGGTTTGATATAGACTTGTTCGATAAAATCAAAAGTCTTTATTTGTAAAATTCCTTTGTGTCGATTGATGTATTTTTCTCCCTCGATATTGATAATTTCTTGCTCTTTGTTATCAACCAAAATTAAATCGGGAATTTCTATAATTTGGGTTTTATCTCCGGCTTTATATAACTCTCTGTTTTTGTATTTTTCTAACGAAATTGGCTCTCCATTTAGCGGAAAGAAATATCCTTTTTCACTTCCTGCGTGATTTTCAAAAATTGAAAATCCATTTGTAAATTCTTCTACAACTAAATGAATAAAAATTGTGCCTAATTTTTCTCCGTCCTTATCATATTTCCAATAATCTTTGTTCATTTCGACTTTTGGAACTTCTAAACCGTCCAATTTTATACCGATTTTGTTAGCAATTTGTATGAATTTATTGGTTTTTCCAACGTGTTTTTGTTCTAAACCGTGCAGAGTAATTACAATATCTTTCTTCCAACCTAATTGCCGCAAAACTGCACTAATAATACTCAATGCTCCGATATTTGGGTCGTGAGAAAGTCCACCACTTTTGAAAAGTCGTCCCGAAACTTCGATTTTATCTTTTGATTTTGTGAGTAAAATTGGCACATTTCCTTTTGGTGCTTTTCGCATTTTGCTTTTGAAATCTATTACTTCATCAATGGTTTTAAAAGGTGTAAAAATGTTTTCGTCTAATTTCTTTCCTAAAATTTCGACACCCAAAGTCAAAAGTAATTTTGTTCCGAAAATGTATGTTTCGGTTGGTTTTTCTTTTTGGTCAATTTGAAGATTGTAAAGCATTATCTTTTTTGTGTTTGGATAATAACTTTCAATAAAAACAAACTTGCTACAACGTTGATAAACTCCTGTGTTTCGACTTTCTTTATCGTCTGTTTTTGTTTCTTCTATTGCATAAATAGGTTCATCTTTCAGAGTAGGCTCATTATTTTGATAGAAAATTAAAAAATCTGTAAAACTTGAATTTCCCGAAACTGTTTTGATATAAATATTATCAACTTTTTTACATTCAAATCCTGTTACTTCGTATGTAAAAGTGAAATTATTGTCTTCTTTTTTGGGCGTTTCCCTTTGGGTCGGGCTATTCGCTACAATCTTTTTTGCCTTACAGGACAAAAAAGGATTTTCGCTTCTATCCCTAACGCAAAAACTGTTTCCAAAACTCATCATCATTTAATGCTTCTTTTGCTGATTTTATTGCTTTTGAATATTTAAACTCTTCATCACCATCTATTTCTATATAATTACTCATATTGGAAGTTTTATAAACATAATCAAACCAATTACAGTCTTCAAATTCTAAATTTTCCAAATCTTCATCATATAGATTATGACTTAATGCAACATCAACAGCTTGTATATTATTTCTATAAAAATCTTCATTTGGAAATTTAATTCTTATTAAACCACAACTTGAAATAATCACTTCTCTATCATCTTTTGAAAATTTGGCAATTTCTCCAAATCCTTTATACCAAAAAGAGTTTTGTCTTTTAGTATCTAATTTTTGAATGTATATTTCTTTTTTCATAATCAATCAAGAAAAATAAAATTACGATGATATTCTAAATATTGCATTCTATTTTCAAGAGGTAATTTATCATAAACTTTTTTTGGTTCGATTCCTATCGAAGTAATATTAGATTTATCCAATGCTTTTGACACCAATAGCGATTTATTATTTTCAAAAGTAATCAATCCTATGTCAAAAAGTTTATCTATAGTTGGACTGAAAATAAAACCATTGTTTTTATCTATTCTTTCAATGTTATTTGAAACACGCCAAGGTTTTATATGACTTGCTGTTAGAATTCTTTTATCTGTTATTCCTGAAATTGGGCAAAATGAAATTTCTTCTAAAAGATTTCTTCTAAATTTTTCCTGACCAACTCTAATAGTTTGCTGAATTATTTTTGAAGTATTTTCAATTTCTGCTTGAATAGGATTTTTTAAAATTTCTTTATCTAAAAAGTCATTTGGCTGATATTCCAATGGGATTTTATCTAAATGACTTACTAAACCATAAAGACCTGGTAAAATTTTATAAAATCGCTTATCTCTTTGAACCCTTTCATTTATAGTTTTATGAGGAGTTAATCCTTCAAACTTTTTAAATAAGGGTGCTACTTCATAAATCTGTTTTAAAGTTGCAAAATATCCAAGTTGAATTATTGCTCTTTCAACAGCATCTGACCAAGTTGGTTCTTTTAATTCAGCCATATTTTAAAAGTAAAATTATTAGATTTAAGCACTTCAATACTTGCGTTTTTATCTCTTATAATAGTTTGATAATTTGATTTTCCTTTGTGTTCCAAAACATTTGACAAAGCAAATTTTATGTCTTGCTCGTCCAAATTGTCAAGCAAATTCAAAAGTTCGTTTTCTTCTTTCGTTGTCCAACCTTTGAAACCACGTTTTCCGTCATTGTATGTTCCTGTCGTAATCAAATAGGGTGGGTCGCAATACACAAAATCGTTCACACCAAAATTAGAAAAATCAAAATGATTAAAACAAACATTGGCGAAGCCAATGTTTGTTTCTTTTATTCTGATAATAAATTTTTCCAAATTTTGTTTCATTGTCGCATTGAAACTGCTACGCTCACGCCCAAATGGATTATTAAATTCGTGGCTGTTGTTAAAACGAATTTGATGATTGAATGAAAACGCAATTAAAACAAATAAATCCAAAGGATTTTTTTGTTCGTTGTAAAGCAAACGCATTTGCTTGTAACCGTCTTCGTTTGTCAATGACAAATTGAATTGTCTAACTCGGTTTTCTATGTGCTGAATTGTTGTGTCAAGGTCGTTTTCTTGAAATGTTTTATACATCTCAATTAAGTATGTCAAAATATCGTTGCAGTAAATTTTATTGGCATTTACGTTAATTCCAACATTACAACCTCCTGCAAACAAGTCAATAAAATTGTCAATTTCTTTTGGAAACAACGGCAAAATTTGGTCAAGTAATTTCGCTTTACCACCGATATAATTTAGCGGTGATTTGATTTGTTTGAGTTTGTATGTTTGTAAAACTGACATTTTTACTTTTCTACTTCACAAATATACTATTTTTTACTTGATACTTTTTCCTGTAATGTTTGAAAAACAACAAACAAACCTGGAATAACAAAAATTCCGAAAACTGTTCCGATAAGCATACCCCCAATTGCTGCCGTTCCGATTGCTTGATTACCAATTGCGCCTGCCCCTTGTGAAAGCATCAACGGTAATAAACCGAAAATCAGCGCAAAAGAAGTCATCAAAATTGGTCGGAAACGTGCTGTTGCTCCGTTAATTGCCGCTTGCATAATTGTCGCACCTTTTTTGCGTGCATCATGGGCAAATTCGACAATCAAAATGGCATTTTTAGCCAAAAGTCCGATAAGCATAATGAGTGTAATTTGTACGTAAATATTGTTGCTCACATCAA
>DAOMPZ010000090.1:9473-10295 GCA_035445045.1 Crocinitomicaceae bacterium
CGAAAATAAACGCACCTGCCAAACCAATCGGTAGGGATAAAATTACCGCCCAAGGCAACATATAACTTTCGTATTGTGCCGCCAAAAGGAAATAAACGAAAATCAAACACAATAAGAAAATATAAATCGTCTGTCCGCCAGCGTTGATTTCCTCACGACTCATACCTGAAAATTCGTATCCGTAACCAATTGGCAAGGTTTCTTTGGCAACTTCTTGAATAGCTTTAATTGCATCACCTGAACTGAAATCGACATTTGGACTTCCTTGCACGTGAACCGCCGTAAACAAGTTAAAACGATTAAGTGCTTGTGGTCCAAACACTTTTTTCAATTCAATAAACTGCGAAACAGGAGCCATTTCGCCTTGGTCGTTGCGCACCATAATTTTATTAAGCGACTCGGGATTAGCTCTAAATTCAGGCTCGGATTGATACATCACACGGTATTGTTTCCCAAAACGGTTAAAATCCGAAGCGTAAACACCACCGTAGTATCCTTGTAAAACACTTAGCACATCTCTTACCGTCAAGCCCGAACGTTTGATTTTAGCCACATCAAGGTCAATTTGATACTGCGGATAATTCGGCGAAAAGGACGTTGACGCATATTGAATTTCAGGGCGTTGATTTAACGCTCCCAAAAATTTCTGACTGACTTCATTGAGTTCTTCAATTGTTCCGCCTTTTTGGTCTTGTAATTGAAATTCAAAACCACTACTAAAGCCAAAACCTGTCAACGCAGGACGACCGAAAAAGACAACTCGTGCATCTTTAATTCCTGCGGTACGCTTGAAAAGTTCAGTTACGATACTCGCTTGGTCTT
>DAOMPZ010000091.1:0-10266 GCA_035445045.1 Crocinitomicaceae bacterium
ACACTGCGGTTTAGTCTCTATATGTTAGCGGCTGTAATACTTTTCATTGGAGTTGTATGTTTTCAACTGTCCAAATACCACTGTGTTTAGTCAGTTTTGAGTTAGCACTAAAATTTCCTTTTGCCCCAACGATTGTAAAAGAAAGGTCAGCACTACCGCCTTGTCCTCCCGTTGACATATTACCAGCTACTAAAATTCCATAGTATTTTATCTCTCCTGTCTGCGAAAGAATTTCCTGATTGTTTTGACAATATTGTTTTGTCGTCTCAAATGCGTCTGAACGCCTGAAGGTAAGAACCATTATTAATACAAGTCCCATCCAAAATAGAATACAAAAAGTCCAAAACTCCAAAACATGCTTGAACAGAAAATCAAAGCGTAATGTCAGCTCTCCGCCAATGTTTGTGGTATTGTCCCAAACAGTTTTAAATCTTGGATAATGTCCTCTTGTCGCACGATAATATTTGAACCAATAGAATACACCAATTATTGTTAAGATTGGTGATACAATAATTCCAACTGTTGAATATGGTTGTCCCTGAAACGCCTCACCAAAAAATGATGCACACCACATTAAACAACCAGTCGTTACTAAAACTCTATGCGTTGTCGGATTTACCATTTTGTCTTTTGATTAAGAATGCGATAAGTCCAACTACAATTAAAATAGGTCCGCTGTAAATGCCGAAAAACATATCTGGCCAGTTTAAGGAATTGAAAAGAAGTCCAACAAGGAACATAATTGTCCCAATTGAGATTAAAATAAGTGGAAGTCGTCTGTTCATATTCTTTCGTCTGTTTGAGTTTCCACGGTCGTCAAATTATAGCCGTTAACGGTTTGCAGCTACCCGAAGGTGGCGATTTCGGAGCACTTCTCTGTCAACCAAGCAGAAACTTTGATAGAAGTACAAAGCTTGGTTTAACCACTGAACCGCCACTTTTGGGTAGGTGCTGTTAGCACCCGCCTTATTAATTTTTTGGTATCTCATTTGTTTTAAAAATCAATTCTCCATTCTCAAATTTAATATGAACCTCATATATGTTTTTCCCTTTGGAATTGTCCGGGTAATTTAACAATCGTTCAGTTTCCCAAATTATTTCTCGTTCATCTTTTTGTAAAAAAATATTTTTTCCTGTGTTTAAGTTCTTCACATAAATTTTTTGAATAAGATTAACATCAATTTCGACAGCATTTCCTCTTCCATTTTCTAAAAATTTATCTCTTTCGATATAAACAAATGGACATGAAACAAGAAAGCATACGAGTGATATTAATATTCCTAAAAACATTGGTCTCGTTGCTCTGTTTAAATATTTAAAGATGAAATAATTAATAATGATGGACAAAATTCCAATTAATGAAAACCAAGTTAAAATCTCTTTCACTACTTGGGCTGAAAGTTCTAAGCTAAAGGAGCCATTAACAATGATTCCAAAGGAAAACATTGCAATAAAAATATTTAGGAATATAGCTGATCCATTTACACAAACTAATAAGAAGATGCCAATTCTATTTTTCATTTTTGGTTGTATAGGGGTGTGTGCTAACACGCAAATATACGCAATTACCTCAAATATCCAAATAAATTGCGCATATCCTTCTCAATTTGGGTTGTTTTACGAATGTTTTGGGGCAGTTGCGCATAACTTTCAAAAAAATGATGTTTTTTATGACAGTCTTGTTGCTTTTGTGGATTTCCTGTTTGTTCTTTTCTTTCCAAAGGCAACCAAAGATTGAAACACAAATCCAAAATTATTCCTAAAAATTAAACTCCGCTTTAACCTTTTTGTCAAATTGCATTATCTTTACGTCATGCGTATTCATCGAAAATATTTAATTCGTTTTTTAGTCGTTGCTTTGGTGGCGGTTAGTGGTATTGCGTTTTCCAATCAACTTTTTGATTATATTCTATCTGAAAATCAATCAGATATATCAAAAAAACCCGAAACCAAAATAACCGAAACAGTTGACGAAGTTGCTAATATTGCTTTTATCAAACGCAACTATATTTCGGCTGAAAATGGCGAATGGATTGATAAAGAAGAACTTAAAAACGTATCCGAAAATTATATTTCGGAGCAAAACAAAAAAGCGCAAGATGCTGTGACCATGCTGAAAAATGAGGCTGATTTTTTTCCGTTTACAACACATAATTACAGCGGACTTGTGATTTCAATCGGACAAAATAGTTTTCCGTTTACGTCGATGATGTCGAATTTGACAAGTACGCAAATTGTGTCTTTCGCCTCGTTTGCGTCTGTTCGCAGGGATTTAAAAAAATTCAAAACCATTAATCAACTCCTTATCGCTGTGCATATTACCAAAGAAAATGTGGACAGTTTGGCTCTTGAATTGGATAAATTGCACGCACTTTTTCCGTCTGATGTAAAAACAGGATTAATCGTTTTTGGCTCGCCCGACCTTATCAAAAACACGTCTATTGCCTCGTGTTATGATGCGATTGTGTTGGCGTATGAAAATTCGAGTTTTGTCCAAAATCGAGGGGCGCAAATTATCTGCGGAGCGTTGCCGATGAAAGGTAAATTACCTTTTAATTTGAACGTTTTTTACCCGAAAGGAACAGGTATTACCTACAATGCTTTGAACCGTCTTTCGTTCATCGACCCCGACGAATTGAACATCGAAAAAAGCAAGTTAAATAAAATTGATTCGTTCGTAGAACAAAGTATCGCCGACGGTGTTTTTCCGAGTTGCCAAGTGGCGTTTGCCTACAAAGGAAAAGTCGTTTACAACAAGAGTTTTGGCAAAATGACCTACGAAGGAACGCAAACCGTTAAAAATGATGACATTTACGATTTAGCATCGGTCACAAAAGTCGTTTCGAGTACAGCGGCATTGATGTTTTTGCAAAGTCAAGGGAAGTTTACTTTAGACAAAAAATTAAGCGATTATTTGTCCGAATTGGTCGAAAATTCAACGGTTAAAAATGTTGGTTTACGTTCGCTCATGGCACACCAAGCAGGATTTGTTCCTTATTTTCCGTTCTATAAACAAACGATTTCAAACGGTGTTTGGAAACCCGAAATTTACAACGCAATCAAAACGGATTTTTACAGCAAACAAGTTGCCAACGATATGTGGATAGATGGAACGTTCCGTGATACGATGATGGCTGAAATTTTACGTTCACCACTAAAAACGCCAGGGCAATACAAATATTCCGATGTAGGTTATTATTTTGTGCAACGTATTATTGAGAAATTGTCGGGTAATACGCAAGACCAATTTGTGCTGAACAACCTTTACAAACAGTTGGGTTTGAACCGAACAGGCTACAATCCGCTGACGTTTTATCCTTTGGCGAAAATCGCTCCAACCGAACAAGACAATCTTTTTAGAAAACAACTCGTTCATGGTTTTGTTCATGACCCAGGCGCAGCGATGCAAGGCGGTGTGGCAGGTCACGCAGGCGTATTTTCCAACGCAACGGATTTATTGGCGATTTTGCAACTGTTCTTAAACAAAGGTTCGTATGCAGGCAAACAGCTTTTGAAAAGAGAAGTGGTGGAGGAATACACCAAAGCGCAAATTTCGGGCAATCGCCGTGGCGCAGGCTTTGACAGACCAACAGCAAGTGGCGACAACGGCCCTGTTTGCAGTAACGCATCGCAATTAAGTTACGGACATTCGGGTTTTACAGGTACGTATGTTTGGGTTGACCCGAAAAACGAATTGACGTTTGTATTTTTGTCAAACAGAGTATATCCCGATGCGGAAAACTGGAAAATTGTCAAACAAAAAACACGCTCGAAAATCCACCAAATGATTTACGAATTAACACAAGGAAAGTGATGAAAATAGGCATTGTATTGTACCCAACATTCGGCGGAAGTGGTGTGGTAGCAACGGAATTAGGAAATGAATTAGCCAAAAAAGGACACCAAGTTCATTTCATTACCTATCGTGAACCTGTGCGTTTAAACACCTTTCAGAAAAACATTTTTTTTCACGAAGTTTCCATTTCAGATTATCCACTTTTTGAATATCAACCGTACGAAATGTTGTTAGCATCGAAAATTGTCGATGTCACACGCTACGAAAAATTGGATTTATTGCACGTTCATTATGCCATTCCGCACGCATCGGCAGCCTATATGGCAAAAAAAATGCTTCAGGAAGATTTGGCACAACAAATTTTAAAGTCACAAAACATTGATATTCCGTTCATTACAACCTTGCATGGAACGGATATTACCCTTGTCGGGAAAGACCCTTCGTTTGAACCTGTGATTACGTTTTGCATCAATAATTCCAATGCCGTAACGTCTGTTTCAGAATCTTTAAAACAAGATACATACGAGCATTTTAACGTCACAAAAGACATTCACGTTATTCCGAATTTCATTCACACCGTTCCGCAATTACCAATTATAAACCAAGACACACGGCGGTTTTATGCGCAAGATGATGAGAAAATTTTAATTCACATTTCCAATTTCCGCAAAGTAAAACGTGTCGATGATGTTGTGAAAATTTTCAATTTGGTTCAGCAAGAAATTCCAAGTCAACTTTTATTTGTCGGAGACGGTCCTGAACGTGTTATTGCTGAGCGAATGTCACGTGATTTTGGAATTGAAAAACGTGTTCGCTTTTTAGGGAAAGTCCGCAACACACAAGAAGTTTTGGAATATGGTGATTTATTTCTATTACCTTCTGAAACTGAAAGTTTCGGGCTTGCCGCTTTGGAGGCGATGGCGGTTGGTGTTCCTGTAATTTCATCAAATACAGGTGGCATTCCTGAAGTAAATACAAATGGATTTTCGGGTTATTTGTCCAATGTTGGCGATGTGGAAGACATGGCAAAAAATGCAGTCAAAATTTTAAAAAACGAATGTGTTTTAAGGGAATTTAAACTCAATGCCTTGGAACGTTCCAAAGATTTCACGTTCGATAAAATCATTCCGATTTACGAGCGGTTGTATGAGGAGGTGGCGAAAGGGATCTGAAAAACATGAACTTCCCCTACAACACGTCTTTCCCAATATCTTTGCGGTAATACATACCATCAAATTCGATGTTCTCAATCGTTTGATAGGACTTTTCGAGTGCTAAATCAAGCGTACGTCCCAATGAGGTAACGGCTAAAACACGACCTCCTGCGGTCAAAACTGCTGGGCCGTCGGCTTTTGTTCCTGCATGAAACAATAAACTATCTGTTGGGTTGTTTAAGCCAAAAAGTTGTTTGCCTTTTTCGTAATCTTCGGGATAACCGCCTGAAACTAACATGATTGTCGCTGCGCTTCGCTCGTCAAATTGAATGTCTTTTTCGGATAATGTGCCTGTAGCAACACCATCAAATAAATCTAAAATATCTGATTTGATACGAGGCATAACCACTTCTGTTTCAGGATCGCCCATACGGCAATTATATTCAATCACATACGGATCGCCTTTGACATTAATCAAGCCGAAAAACACAAAACCTTTGTAAACCAATCCGTCTTCTTTCAAACCTTTAATCGTTGGTTTGATAACTTGTGTTTCGATTTTATCCAAGAAAATAGGGTCAGCAAAAGGAATAGGAGAAACTGCTCCCATTCCGCCAGTATTTAAGCCTGTGTCGCCCTCGCCAATACGTTTGTAGTCTTTTGCTTCGGGTAGAATTTTATACGAGTCGCCGTCTGTGATGACAAAGCACGAAAGTTCGATGCCTTTCAAAAATTGCTCAATGACAACTTTGGAACTTGCATCGCCGAATTTTGCATCAGCAAGCATCTCAACCAATTCTTTTTTTGCCTCGTCTAAGGTATCTAAAATCAAAACACCTTTTCCTGCTGCTAATCCGTCTGCTTTTAAGACATAAGGCGGTTTTAGGCTTTCTAAAAATTTAAAACCTTCTTCAATCGTATCTTTGGTAAACGTAGCGTATTTTGCGGTCGGAATGTTGTGTTTCAACATAAATTCTTTGGCAAAATCTTTACTTCCCTCTAATTGTGCCGCATCTTTTGAAGGCCCGATTACAGGAATTTTTGTTAGTTCAGGGTCATTCACAAAGAAATCGTAAATGCCTTTTACTAACGGTTCTTCTGGTCCGACAATAACCAATTGAACATTATTTTCCAATACGAACGTTTTTACAGCATTAAAATCCGTAGGGTTGAGTGCTACATTTTTCCCCACTTGCTTTGTTCCTGCATTCCCAGGAGCAATAAACAACTGTGTCAAAATCGAACTTTGAGCAATTTTCCAAGCAATGGCGTGTTCTCGTCCGCCCGAACCTAATAAAAGAACGTTCATATCGTAAGTTTAAATAGCGTTTAAAATGGATTCAAAAATTAATTTTCCGTCTTCGTTAGACAGTGCAGTATCGGCAGCACGCTCAGGGTGTGGCATCATACCAAAAACGTTACGTCCTTTGTTGCAAATTCCTGCGATGTTGTTCAACGAACCATTTGGATTGAAATCTTCGCCTAAAATTCCCTCTTCGGAGCAATATCTGAAAATAACTTGATCGTTATCCAAAATGCTTTTTTGAACCTCTTCGGGTGCGTAAAAACGACCTTCTCCGTGTGCAATCGGAATTTTATAGGCTTTGTTTTTGTCTAAACTTTTTGTAATTGCCGTTGTGTTATTCGCTGGTTTGATATAAACGTTTTTGCAAATAAATTTTTGATTGTTATTGTGCAACAAAGCACCTTCCAAAAGTCCACTTTCTGTTAAAATCTGGAAACCGTTACAAATTCCCAAAACATAACCGCCTTTGTTTGCGTGTTTTACAACTTCATTCATAATCGGCGATAACTTCGCAATTGCTCCCGAACGCAAGTAATCACCATACGAAAAGCCACCAGGCAAAACAATAAAGTCAGCACCATGTAAGTCCGTGTCTTTATGCCATAAACTAACTACATCTTGTTTTAAAATGTCACGCAAAACATAGCGCATATCTTCGTCACAATTCGACCCTGGAAACGTTACAACTCCAAATTTCATGATTAATTTTTTTAAGTTCCGCAAAAGTAAGCATAAAGAACCGAAAAATAGAAGTCAATACGTTATCTATATAAAGAAAAATTTTAAAAACGAGAAAATTAACGCCGAATAAAAGCTAATTAACGGAATAAAAGCCTTTGGATTTTTAAGTAAAATAACGGCAAACAAAAACGATACAGGAACAATAAACGACTGAAAGAGAGCAATTTCGTCAAAAGCAAAATAACAGTAATAGGCAAAAACCGCACTAATAAATGTCAATACAAACAAGATGTTGATGAATTTTTTAAGATGAATGCTAATATTCACTATAGACGGTCTAATAGCCAACAGAATAACAACCGTTATGATACCGAGCAAGATAACATCAATAAAATAATTCAGCGGAATAGCGTGATTAAGGAATAAGGAATCGTACAAATATTCAATCGTAAACAACTTATAATAATACAAGAAAAACAAGCCGAAAAGTTGCGGAATGAGCCAACCTCCAAAATACGTTATCATTTCACGTGTTTTATACGATTTTAAAGACAAGGTAAGCAAATAAAACAAAGGGAAAGCAAAATATAAAAACGGAAAAAAAGTTGATGCCACACCAATTAAAAAACCAAGGTTAAACATCGGTTCTAAATACTGCGTGTTGAATGTAATTTGCGCCGTAACGTAGAGTGCAATAATCAATAAAAGATGAAAAATTAATGCGCCATCAAATACGCTAAATTCCCGTGTATTCGTCAATAAAATGACATATATGAAACCTGGTAACAGCGAGTTTTGCTCGTGAAAATTAAGTTTATTGAACACCCAATTCAGCAAAGCCGCATTCAACAGAATAAGCAAACTATTCGCAACAATGCTCGTCTGCATTCCTATTTCGACTAATCCCCAAACACCAAGACTAAACTCCGATGCGATTTCAAACGTATAAAGTCCCTCGTGAAAAGTGTTGTGCAGAAATACATAAAAGCATATCAACCCTGGGAAAAGCAGGAGCGATGCAATGTTAATTTGTGAAAATAGGCGTAACATGATACAAAAATAGACAAAAGACCGAAGACGAAAGACAAAAGGCGAAAAATGAATGGCAAAAACTCCGCTTTCAAAATTTTAAGGATAAAAATCGGCGATTGTTTGTACTTCGTTCTCCCAATTTTCGAGAAGTTTGGCAGTAAGACAATTTTGTTTCAGTTCAGCTAATAATTCAGGGTTTTGCACAAGCGTTTGAATGGTTTGCGCAATTTCTGTTGGTTCGTGTGAAGAAATAAGTTTCCCGACGTTATATTTTGTCACAACATTGGTAACTTCGGGTAAATTTGATGCCACAATTGCCGTCCCTGCGTGGATATAGTCAAAAACTTTGTTGGGCAAGGAGAATAAATAATTTTCGTTGCTCGGCTTATCCAAGGTCAACCCAATGTCTGCGTGATAGGTGTAATTCATCATCTTTTCGTACGGTTGTCTGCCGAAAAACAGAACGTTTTGTTCCAAAGACAACTCTTTTACACGTTTTTTTAACTGCTCCAAAACATCACCACTTCCGACGATGAGTAGCACACATTCGGGTAAAAATCGCATTGCCTCAATCAGTTCTTCGCCACCTCTATCCACGTTAATGCCCGAACCTTGCAGAATTAAAAGTGTTTTATCTTCGGGAAGACCCAATTCACTTTTGGTAGGTACATTTTGAAATTCAAACAAAGGTGAAACATTGCGAACAACACGTAATTTTTTGTTGTATTTCTGCTCGTATTTTTGCGCTATCGACTGATTAACGGTAATGATTTTGTCTAATTTCGGAAAACAATACGCCTCGATGCGTTCCCAAATTCGTTGCACTTTTGGACGATGAATTAATTCGGGAACTTCCGTAAAATATTCGTGCGAATCATACACCAATGGCGTTCCTTTCAGTTGATGAATAAGCGTATTTGCCAAAAGTGTATCCAAATCGTTGGAAACCAAAATATCTGCTTTGTGAAACAACAAAAACCAAAATAAACGCAGGTTGTAATTGGCATAAAACAACGCTCCTTTTTTGAAAAACAAGCGAAAACGTTTTGTCTGATACGTTCTTTTTAACGGAGTTTTATCCGAAAGTAATCGTCCAACTAACAACACATCATAGCCTTGCTTTTGCATAAACAAACACATTTTATGCACCCGTTGGTCGGTGTACAAATCGTTGGTTACGGAAACAATTATTTTTTTGTGCTTGGACATCAGCACAAACGTAGTGGTTTTAGGAAATCAATGCAAAAAATTATCCCAATATTCACTACCTCAAATTATTTTTCTACATTTAGCGTGTCTAAAAAATAACATGAAAGGTTTTATCTATATATTCTTGTGTTTCGTTCCGTTCATTTTGAATGCGCAACTAACCGAAGATTTTTCGGACGGCGATTTTACAAACAATCCCATTTGGGGCGGAACAACAGCGGATTTTACGATTAATGTATCAAATCAATTACAAACTAATGCTACGGTTGCATCAACTTCACAGCTCACGACAAATAACCTTTTGACCGACCTCAACGATGTCGAATGGCGGTTTTATTTCAAGCAAAGTTTTGCAGGTTCAGCCACGAATTATTCAATGATTGTTTTAACTTCTGACACACCTAATTTACTAGCTATACAGCATGGTTATTACGTTTTGTTTGGCGAGGCAGGTGCAAATGATGCGGTACGTTTGTATAAAGTTGTGAATGGCGTAAAAACGGTGCTTTTAAGCGGAACATTAGGTGCGATAACCAATTCGACAAATGCAGGAATAAAAATCACACATAACGCTTTGGGCGAATGGAAGTTATACGTTGATTACGCAGGCGGAACAAATTACACTTTGGAGGGAACAGCGACCGATACAGACATGGTAGCCGAGCCGTATTTTGGAATTTTGTGCGCTTATACGGTTTCCAATATCAAAAAAATCTATTTGGACGACATTTATATTGGCGCAGAGCAAGTAGATAACACGCCTCCAACTGTTATTTCAACAACGATTTTAAATAATAAAACGGTTAAAGTTATTTTTGACGAACCGATTGATAGTGCTATTGAAAATCAACTTATTACAACTAATCCAACGTTAAATTTAGACTCTATTTCGCACGGAAATCCCAAAGAAATAACGGTGTATTTTAATACTGCTTTTGCAAACGGAACGACCTATTCGGCGACTATTCCGAGTGTAAAAGATCTTTTGGGAAATGAGGCAGAAACACCGTTTAGTTTCACGTATTTAGTTTCCGAAACACCCACCGCAGGCGATATTATTATCAATGAAGTGATGTTTGACCCGTCGC
>DAOMPZ010000092.1:0-2161 GCA_035445045.1 Crocinitomicaceae bacterium
AGTCGATGCCACTTTTATAAAGCCTCATACAAGCTGTATGAGGCTTTTTTTGTTTATATATTTTTTTAAACCGCAAAGACCGCCAAGAAGACACAGAGTTGCGCAGAGAAAAAGAAAAAAAGTCTTTTGCATCAAGTCAAAATACGGATTTATGTTTTTTACTTTTACTTCGTGACTGCCTTCGGTGGTCGTGGTAAACACTCTTAACTTAAAAAGAAAGCGTTTTCTCAATCGCCTCTTTCACTTTATCGGCATTTGGTAATAATTCTGCTTCTAAAATGGAATTTAACGGAATTGCTGGTGTGTCAACCGAACCGACAATATCCACAGGAGCGTCCAAAAATTTGAAATTATCACGCTGAATACGTCCTGCTAAGCCAATTGCAAAGTTATTTTCAATAGACTCTTCCGTCACGATGATACATTTACCGTGTTTTTGAACGGAATTATTTATGGTTTCAAAATCCAATGGGTTAAGCGTTCGTAAATCCACGATTTCTACTTGTCCTTCGAATGCTTTTGATGCTTCCAATGTCCAATAAACACCACGACCGTACGTGATAACCGTTAATGAAGTTCCTTTTTGGATATGTTCTTCGCTTGCCTCTTGTACGATGCGTGCTTTCCCTATCGGAACAACATAATCTTCGGACGGCTCGACAGACATTGCGCCCTCCGTTCCTTTGATTTTCGACCAATACAAGCCTTTGTGTTCCAACATGACAACTGGATTTGGGTCGTAAAATGCTGCTTTTAGCAAACCTTTTAAATCCGCTCCCGTACTTGGATACACAACTTTAACACCTCGAATATTGGTCAAAACAGACTCAACCGAAGATGAATGATAAGGCCCCCCCGAACCATACGCACCTATCGGAACACGTACCACGCAGCTCACAGGCCATTTTCCGTTGGATAAATAGTTAGAACGGCTAACTTCGGTAAATAATTGATTTAATCCTGGCCAAATATAATCGGCAAATTGCACTTCAACAATCGGTTTTAAGCCAACCGCTGACATTCCAACAGTCGAACCGATAATATATGCCTCTTGGATAGGTGTGTTAAAAACACGGTCATCGCCAAAAGATTGCGCCAAGGTAGCAGCCTCACGGAAAACACCACCCAATCGTCCGCCGACATCTTGTCCGTACAGCAAGGCTTCGGGGTGTTTTTCTAATATCTCACGCATAGCAAACAGTGCACTATCCACCATGATTGTTTTCTTTTTTCCTTTCGGTTCACGCTCGCCCTGTTCTTCTGTTATTGACGTTGGTGCAAAAATATGGTCACGAACGCTACTCGGAGTAGGTTCTTCGGCATTCAAAGCACGCTCATATTCGCTATCTACAAATGCTTTTACCTCGTTTTCAATCGCCGTAATTTCATCGTCTGAAAAGCCGTATTTCATCATGTTAGCAACCATTTTCGGATAAGGATCACGTTGTGCTGCTTCTTCTAAATCATCTCTGTACCATTCTTTGCGAACACCCGATGTGTGATGTCCTAATAATGGAACTTTCGCATGTATTAAAAATGGTCTTCGTTCTTTTCGTATGGTTTCAATAACTTTATTTACCGTCAAATACGCCTCGATAAAATCTGTTCCGTCAAAAGAAACACATTCAATACCGTGAAAACCTTTGATAAATTCGCTCATGTCTTGCGCTCTCGTTTCCTTGGCATTGGCAGAAATATCCCAACCGTTATCTTGAACCAAATAAATAATCGGATATTGCTTTAACGCTGCCATTTGTAATGCCTCGGAAACTTCACCCTCGGTACAACTTGCATCGCCTAACGAACAAACAACAACGGGATTTTGACCTTGAAAATCTTCCGCTAAACCTAATTTTTCTTTATATTGAATTCCCATGGCAACGCCTGTTGTTGGAATAGCTTGCATTCCTGTCGCAGAAGATTGATGCGGAATTTTTGGCATATCGTCACGTTTCAAAGACGGGTGCGAATAATACGTTCGTCCACCTGAAAATGGGTCATCTTTTTTGGCAAAAATTTGCAACATCAATTCGTAAGGAGTCATGCCGATACCCAACAAAATACTATCGTCACGGTAATAAGGAGCAACCCAGTCTTGTGGCAACAACTGCATTCCGACAGCTAACTGAATAGCTTCATGTCCACGTGATGTTGCGTGTAC
>DAOMPZ010000092.1:2176-10224 GCA_035445045.1 Crocinitomicaceae bacterium
GCCGTAACTTCTTTGTTAGCCTCGTATTTTTCAGCTAAAGTCTTTGCGGTACACATCAGGCGAAAGCCTTTAGCGATTAATTCCTTATTTACAAGTTGATTGTTTGTTATTTCTGCTGTTTGTTCCTTTGACATGGGTTCAAAATTTTGACAAAAATACGGTTTTTTTTAGATTTTTGACACTTTATAGCGTTAAGATTTTACCATAATACTCGTGTAAAATTGTTTTATATCCACAGATGCACAGATTTTTTTTGTAAATCCTCACAGATAGTATAGATAAATTTAAATCTATCATAAACACAGCGTGTTTACTATCTGTGCAAATTTTAGCTGTTGATTTTAGTGTTATATCTGTGCATCTGTGGCAATTTTACTTTTATCATAAAAAAAGAAGAATAGTGTTCTTTTGTCTTGCTTTAAAATTTATACAGCGTAGTAATGTTAAAGGCGAGAATGTGATTTTAAAACCTAACACGTGTGCTTAAAATAGAAATTATGACACACGTCTGACGTTCTCTTGACACTTCTCTGACAAAACCCTACTGTAAGAGTAGTAATTTTGCACAAAAAAGCTAAAAAGCATCAAAATACCTAAAAAGAGGTATTGAGCATTGCGCATCGACAGCTTACTTTTGTGCAATATTTATTTAGATTAATTAAAAATAAGAGTAATTTTAAAAATTTTATTTCTATGAAAAAAATTGTATTTTCCGTTTTATCTTTAGGGGTTTTAGGAACAGCAAACGCACAAACAGCGGTAACAGATACAGTTGTGACAGGTGCAGGTTATGTAAACCAAAAATATTATAGCTTAGCGAATGATGAGCAAGCTACGGCAAACGCTACGGCATGGCACGTGGCAGTTGCGCCAGGTGTATTAGCGACAGATGGAGCACTTCGTTTTAATTCATTAGCAGGAACTGTAAAAATAATCCCAAATGCAACAGCTGAAACAGCAATTACAGCAGTTGATACTGCGGGCTGGGCAGCTGAAACTGCATTATATGACAAAGATTTTGATTATTTGACAGGAGCTTTCAATCAAAGTGCAAATTCATCAAATCAATTTGATTATTCTTGGGCTGCTTATGACCAAGGAACACATAGTTTATTATCATTGCGAACGTTTGGTGCGAAAATCGGAAGTGATTTTTATTTATTACGTGTTAATGCGAATTATTTAGGTAGCGGTCAATTTAATTATGATGTGATTTCTTTTAAAGTTGGTGCAACAGACTCTGTGAAAACTACCATTACATCAGAAGATTATAAAACTAAAAACTTCGTTTATTTTAACTTAGATACCAAAGCGGTATTGGATTTAGAGCCAGCAACAGCAGATTGGGATTTGTTCTTTGGTCAGTATAAAACGGATTTAGGTGGCGGACAAATCTATTCAGTAGCTGGTGTTTTGAATAATATAGGAACGCAAGTTGCTAGAGTGATTACGACTGACCCAGCGGGATATGCTTACACAGGCGAAGAAACATTTGCTACAGAGAATAATGTTATCCATTACGACGTTTGGAAAAAATCAGGACAAGGAGGAACAACGATAGCTGATACAGTTGTTTTCGTTATCAAGGCAAAAGACGGAGCGATTTGGAAACTTCAGTTTACAGGTTTCATCAGTGGTGCTGGAGGTGGAACAGGAGAGTATATCTTTGATAAAACGTTAGTTTCAGGTGTTGGTGTGAATAATGTTACAGCGGTTTATGCAGAAATTTATCCAAACCCTGCAAATGACAACTTGCAAATTGTGGTTGACGCTGTTGAAAACACAACGATTGACATTTACAGTTTAACTGGTGCAAAAGTTTATACAACAACTGCAAACGGAGGATTACAAACACTTCATGTAAATACTGCTGAATTGATGAACGGTGTTTACCAAGTAGTTGTAACGTCTAACGGATTGCAAACAACTAAAAAATTAGTAGTTCAACATTAAATCTTTTTAAAAGGACGTAACGTTTAATGTTGCGCCCTTTTATATTTTTGTCGTTTCTAAAAAGATAGCCAAGTAAAAATGAATTTTTTAAGCAGTACGAGTTTAGCTAAATCAAAAGGATTATTCCTTTTTTTAATAATTAATTCTTGGGTTTTCGGACAATTTGAAATACAAGTTGTGTCAGAAGAAACGAATATGCCAATTAAAAATGCACAGGTAAAAGTTGTTTCGCCGACAGGAACAGAACAACAACGCAAAACCAACGAACACGGTCTTTTTCCGATTGAATTGGAAAAGGGAACGAAGTTTCAAGATTATCAAATTCACATTTCAGCAGACGGTTTTGAGCCGTTTAATTTTGTTTATGACGGTTCAGTAGGTGCCGTTTGTCCTTTAACCCCCACACATTCCATGATTGATAATGTGGTAATTACAGGCCAAATTTCCATGACAACTGCCGACAAATCGGTGCATAAAATTCGTGTACTCGACCGCAAAACGATTGATGCAAAAGGTGCTGTTAATCTTCGGGACGTATTGACAAATGAATTAAATATTCGTGTTACGCAAGACCAAATGCTCGGTTCAGGAATGCAATTACAAGGTTTGGGTGGCGAAAATGTTAAAATTCTAATTGATGGCGTTTCTGTTATCGGACGTTTGAATGGCGACATTGATTTAAGTCAAATTAATCTGAACGACATCGAACGCATCGAAATTGTCGAAGGGCCATTGAGTGTTAATTACGGTTCAAATGCACTAGCAGGAACGATAAATCTTATAACTAAAAAACAAACAAGAAACGGTTTTCAAGGAAGTTTAAATACGTATTATGAAACTGTTGGACAGTATAATGTGGACGGAAAATTAGCTTACAATGCAGGTAAACACCGTGTTTCTGTTTCGGGAATGCGCAATTTTTTTGACGGTTGGAAAAAAGCAGACCCGTTTATTGAATTTCCAAAATCCAAACTAGCGGACACCAATCGTGTAACGCAATGGAGACCGAAAGAACAATATTCGGCAGACGTTCGTTATTCATACGTTGGGAAGAAATTTTCAATTAATCCGTTTGCAGATTTCTATTTTGAAACGATGACCAATCGAGGAATGCCTCGCAAACCTACGTATGTAACGGCTTTTGATGATATTTTTCAGACAAGACGTTTTAACCAAGGTATTGATTTTAAGGTTTTCCCAAATGCTAAGTATAAAATTCAAGGTGTAGTAGCACACAACTATTATTCACGCTTCAAAAACACGTATATAAAAGATTTGACAACGCTTCAATCGCAATTGACAGCAACGCCATCTGACCAAGATACATCTGTTTTTAGAACGATTATGTCACGTTCATCGTTTGTAAGTTCATCGACAACGCAAAAGATTGATTACGAAGTAGGTTACGATGTGAATTTTGATATGGCACAAGGAAAACGCATCAGCGACACAAGTAAAACAATGGGAGATTACGCTGTGTTTGGGTCTATGGAATGGAAAGCATTTCAAAATTTTATCGTTCGCCCTGCGGCACGTGTAGCGTACAATTCGGTGTTTAATTTTAACCTTGTTCCGTCTTTGAATTTAAAGTATGGCTATAAAAATTGGTCGTTCAGAACGAGTTATGCGAAAGGATATCGTGCACCGTCTATGAAAGAATTATACATGGATTTTGTCGATATTAATCACGATATTCACGGAAATTCAAATTTAAAACCCGAGCAATCGCATAATGTTCAAGCGTGGATAAATTACCGTTTAGATTTGAAAAACATCAAATACAACGACAAAATTGATTTTGAGTTAAATGGCTATTATCAGTCGATTGACGATAAAATAACCTTGTCACAAAATGGAGCTGGAACGATTTATTCGTATTTTAACATTGACCGCTTTGAAGCAACAGGAGGAAAATTTGTCGTGACGTATAAAAATGATTGGATAACGGCAAAAATTGGTGCATCGTTGATTGCGTTACGAACAAATTACAGCGGAAAAAACTTTACTGTAAGTCCAGAAATTAATTCGTCTGTGATGTACAGTTGGCGCAAAGCTCGTATGAATTTCTCCGTTTTCTATAAATACACAGGAAGAGCCGTGACGTTTATGGAAACTGAAACAGGAATGGTACAATCTGTTATTTCGGACTACAACATTTTAGATGTAAATGTTTCCAAAGCATTTTGGAAAAACCATCTTGTTGTCGCTGTTGGAGGAAAAAATTTGTTGGGCGTGACCAATGTTACAGCAAGTTTAGCATCAGCAGGTGGCGCACATTCAGGTGGCGGAGGTTTATCACCAATCGCTTGGGGAACAAGTGTATATGTTCGTTTATCGTTGAATTTTGACACATTTAGTAATTATAGTAAAAAGAAATGAAAAAAATAATCGTTTTTCTTGGTCTAACCTTATTTTTGACAAGTTGTCTAAAGGAAGAAATAGCTATTTCAAAACCGCAAAAAAGCAACACAGGTTCAATTACGACGACCTTAAATTTGTCGTCTGATTACAAACATCAGTTGTATTACAATTTGGAGCAAAATGAAATTGTATTGACGGCACACCGTGAGGCTTGGGATTTGGCGTTTGAAACATCTGACGACGGTTATCGCATCTTGATGAATAACAGTAGAATGGGTGGTTTGAAAATCGCATCAAGTACCGATTTTTCGGCTATTACGTCAACCACAAACGACAATTGGGTTTACGACCCTGCATCGGCAAATTTAGATTCAACAGCGATTGGCGATTGGCGAGGTAAAGACGATATTTATATTTTTGATTTGGGAACGTCGCTATCGGGCGGTTCGTTGGGTCGGTATAAATTTCGAGTTTTGTCGGTTTCTTCGACTGAGTACACGATTGAATATTGTAAGTTGAATGAAACAACGCCCAAACAAGTGACGATAACCAAAGAAAAAGACTATAATTTCAGTTTGTTTTCACTCTTAAATGATAAACAAGTAACAGCTGAAAATACACCAAAGAAAACAGATTTTGATGTTTGTTTGCGCACTTATACGCACATTTATACGGAGGATAATGGCGAACCTTATTTGGTTGTTGGACTTATTTTGAACGATAAAAACACGTCTGTTGCACGTATCGAAACGGATAATTACGACGGCGTAACATATCAAGATGCTTTAGCGCAAATGTATTCGTCCGCTGTAAATGCGATTGGTTTTGATTGGAAAACGTTTAGTTTTGACACGTATTTATATACGATTACACCAAACAGAGTGTATGTTGTCAAAACGCAAAAAGATCAATATTACAAAATTCGTTTCTTGGATTTCTACGATGAACTTGGCGCAAAAGGCGCAACAAAAATCGAAATTCAGCAGTTGGAGGAGTAGGAATTTCCAAAAATCAAATAATCTACAAAATTAATAGTTACAATCTGTGCAAACTTTTGTACTTTTGTATAAATTAAAAATTACGTGGAGGAATCATTTGATTACAGAAAAGAAGTAGATAATCAAGAAAAAGATTATGATAAGGTATTGCGTCCCAAATATTTAGAGGATTTTGTAGGGCAACCACAAATCGTTGATAATCTATTGATTTTCGTAAAAGCAGCCTTAAAACGAGGCGAACCACTTGACCACGTACTTTTGCACGGGCCTCCAGGTTTAGGAAAAACAACACTTGCAAATATTATTGCCAACGAATTAGGTGTAAATATCAAAATTACGTCGGGGCCTGTGTTGGATAAACCAGGAGATTTAGCAGGTTTGTTGACCAATTTAGACCGTGGCGATGTGCTTTTTATTGACGAAATTCATCGCTTAAGCCCTGTAATTGAGGAGTTTTTGTATTCCGCTATGGAAGATTACAAAATTGACATTCTCATTGATAGTGGGCCAAACGCTCGCAGTGTACAGATTGAGTTAAGTCCGTTTACGCTTATTGGTGCAACGACACGTTCGGGATTGCTGACTTCGCCACTAAGAGCGAGATTTGGAATTAATTTACGACTTCAATATTACGATGCCAAAACATTATCGTTGATTATTGAGCGTTCGGCACAACTTTTAGGAATTGAAATTGATGAAAGTGCAGCCTATCACATCGCAAGTTGTAGCCGTGGAACGCCTCGTATTGCTAATGCTTTGTTGCGCCGTGTTCGGGATTTTGCCGAAATTAAAGGCGATGGACGTATCACGACACAAATCACGGAATTTGCGTTAAATGCACTGAATGTTGACAAGTATGGCTTGGACGAAATGGACAATCGCATTTTACTAACGATGATTGACAAATTTAACGGTGGTCCTGTTGGTTTGACAACGATTGCAACAGCAATTGGCGAAAATGCAGGAACGTTGGAAGAAGTTTACGAACCGTATTTGATACAAGAAGGTTTTTTGATGCGCACCCAACGAGGACGAAAAGTGACCGAAAAAGCATACAAACACTTGGGAAGAAACTTGGGTTTGTCACAAGGCGATTTATTTGATTGATGTCTGCTATTGAGCAAAATACGAAAATCGTTAAGGAAATTGCCAGCGAATTAGGTTTTGATTTTTGTGGCATTTCCAAAGCTGAATTTCTCTCCGAAGAAGCACCACGCTTGGAAGAATATCTCCAAAAAGGCAAGCAAGGGCAAATGCACTATTTGGAAAACTATTTCGATATGCGCACAGACCCCAGAATTTTAGTTCCAGGGGCAAAAACAGTCGTTAGTTTATTACTTAATTATTTTCCTTCTCAAAAACAAAATCCGAACAGTTATAAACTTTCCAAATATGCTTATGGCGAAGATTATCACGATGTTATTAAAAAGAAATTACGTCATTTTTTAGATTTAATTCGTGAGCGCATTGGCGAAGTTGACGGGCGTGCTTTTACTGATTCTGCTCCCGTCATGGACAAAGCGTGGGCGCAAAAAAGCGGCCTGGGTTGGCTCGGTAAAAATGGGTTGATTGTCCGTCCACAAAACGGTTCTTTTTTCTTTATTGCCGAATTAATCATCGACCTCGAACTGCAACCCGATGCACCGATGAAAGACTATTGTGGTAGCTGTACCAAATGTATTGATGCCTGTCCGACAGGTGCATTGGACGAACCTTACAAAGTAAACGGCTCAAAATGTATTAGTTACCTCACAATAGAATTAAAAGATGCTTTACTGCCAAATGAATTTCAAAACAAAATGAACGACTGGATGTTCGGTTGTGATATTTGCCAAGATGTATGTCCGTGGAATCGGTTTTCAAAACCACATAACGTTCTTGAATTTGAACCCCGTACTGGCTTGCTGGATATGCACTACGAAGATTGGCACGAATTGACCCAAGATGTTTTTTCTCAATTTTTCTCAAAATCCGCTGTTAAACGCACTAAATTTTCGGGTTTACAGAGGAATATTGGCTTTTTGAAAGCGTGAAATAAGAAATGCTATTATTTATTAATATCCTTGAAAAATACACGTATTTCTAAAAATATCTTTTACCTTTGCAGTATGCAAGAAATGATACTTATTTTAGATTTTGGTTCTCAATATACGCAGCTTATTGCACGTAGAATTAGAGAGTTGAACGTATATTGTGAAATCCACCCGTGGAATAAAATTCCTATAATTACAGAAAACATCAAGGGCGTAATCCTGTCGGGAAGTCCCTTTTCAACACGTGATAAAAATTCACCAAAGCCCGATTTGTCAGGAATTAAAGGTAAAATTCCGTTGTTAGGAATTTGTTTTGGAGCGCAGTATTTGGCGAATAATTACGGTGGCGAAGTGTTGCCGTCAACCATTCGTGAATATGGACGAGCAAACCTTTCTTTTGTAGATACTCAAAACGAATTAACCAAAGGAATGACCGTAAACAGCCAAGTTTGGATGTCGCACGGCGATACGATAAAAGTTGTTCCGTCTAATTATAAAGTCATTGCATCAACACATGATGTGGTAAATGCAGGTTATAAAATCGAGGGCGAAACAACGTATGGCGTTCAGTTTCACCCCGAAGTTTACCACTCGGTTGAGGGAACAATTTTGATGAAAAATTTCATTGTGGACATTTGTAAATGTGCGCAAACATGGACACCGCTTTCGTTTGTCGAGTCAACAGTTGCTGATTTAAAAGCGA
>DAOMPZ010000093.1:0-10189 GCA_035445045.1 Crocinitomicaceae bacterium
GAGGACTAAGGAGGAGGATTGTTTACAATGTTATCGACACCTGACTTATCAGTCTAAAATAATACTTTCATTAATCGACTTCCAAGCGTAATTTTGATAAACAAAACGGCGTGCATTGGATTGTAATTTAGCGTATAAATCTTCGTCCGAAAGTAGTTTTTGGATTGCTTGTAAAAATTCATCTTGTGTGTTGGCGATTAAAATTTCTTCGTTTTCAGTCGCTCCCAAAGCATTGTTAACCAAACTTGTCGTAATACACGGCAAACCTTGCGCCATGGCTTCTAACAGTTTATTTTGCAATCCCGTTCCGATAAATATCGGGGCAACAAAAATTTTTCCACTACTGTATGCAAAACGAATATCTTTGATAAATCCTGTAATTTTAAAGTTGGACGCATCTAATTTCAACACTCGTTTTAATGGACTTGCACCCGAAATTTGAATTTTTAAACTTGGATTATGTCGATGAATATGCTTATACAAATATTCCGTAGCTTGTACGTTTGGTTCGTAACTCAAATTTCCTACAAAAACAATATCATTCTCTTTTTCAATTGGTTGTGGGTCAAAAAATGAATTATCAATACCATTCGGAACGACTTTTATTTTCGCATAATCAGGGTGTAAAATGTACTCGCTGTCTTGTTTGGAAATAATGATGTGATGCTCAAAATAATCAAAAATTTTACGCTCGTATTCTTTCAAACGAGTGCTTTCCATTTTGTAAATCAACCGCACAAAACGAACGCCTGTTTCGTATCTGCGTTCCATTCCTTTGCCAAAAGCGTCCATGTAATCAATGGTTTTCGGACAATCGTGGTAATTTTTAACGTATTCACTGCTGCGAATAAGTTGTGTAAAAATATGGTCGGGGCGAATTTTTTGAAGTAAACTATCGACTTTTTTCTGAATGCTATAATGATGAAAATAAGCCACTTGAAACGGTTTTTTTGTCAAAAAATTCAAAAGCATCGAAAACGCAATTTGTACTTTTTTTAGTTCAAAAACATGAATTTCTTTACAAAATCTATCTAATTCATCTCTATCCGCTTGACTGACGTGTTTATCAGAAGTACACAATAAATATACATCGAATTTTTCGCTCAAATCCCGAATTTGATAATACGCACGCAATTTGTCGCCTTTCGTAAGTGGAAACGGAAACCGTGAGGTGAAAAATATCAATTTCTTTTTAGTGGACAAACTGCGTTAATTTTGAGATTAATACTTGTTTTCCAAAGTGCTGTTTGAGTGCATCTTGCTGTGCTTTTATTTCGTCAACAACTGTCGCATTATCTTGTATTTTTTCCAATTCTGAAATGTAATCTGCTGTCGAATGTACTATTTTTTTGTGTGGTAAAAATTCCAGACCTTCAAAAGCAATCGCAGAGCCAACGACCAAATTTCCTTCTCTAATCGCTTGTACAACTTTAATTTTTAAGCCTGAACCACTTTTTAACGGAGCTAAAAAAACCGAAATTTTAGCATGAAAATCATCGTATATATTGTCAACTGATCCCAAAATCGTACAGTTGGAATGTGTCGCCGTAAGTTCGTCTGTTCCATAACCTGCGATAAATAATTTTGCTTGTGGAAATTTCGTTTGCAACGCAGGAAATAACGTTTTTTGCAAGGTTTCAATCGCTTGTTGGTTTGGTTGCCAATTCATTGCGCCTAAAAATCCCCATTCATTAACATTGAAATCCGCTTTTGGTGCGACAAAATTCGTATCGTTTAACGCTAAAGAAACGGTCAATTGCGGAATGTTTGGCAACAACTTTTGAAATGTTTGTTCGTCTTTACTCGAAATATGTATCAAACCATTTGTTTGACTTAAACCGCTTAATTCGTAGCGTTTCATTTGGTTAGAAAGACGTTTAAAAACGATTTTATTTAATGCGTTTTTGGTTGTATTTGCTTTCGTTTCCCAAATTTTAAATTCAGCATTATGCGTACGTACAAAAACTTTTTTCGCCTTTGTCAGATGTTTTAAATAGGGTAATAAAAAAGCACTTTCCAAGAAAACAACATCGTAATTTTCAGCAATTTCTTCTAGATAATTTGCCATTTCAGATGCATAAAATCGCTCAACTTGATACGGTATTTTACGACCTAAGGAAGATAAAAATTTGAACTTTTTTATCGTTGTGTCAATGTGAAAATGCGCAAGTAAATTTACGTTTGACGGTAGATATTCGTTGTATTCGTTTGCAAAGAAAGGGTGTTTAGGCGTTGCGATACAGATGTGGTCAACGGTTGTGAATGTTTCGTGCAGTAATTCCAAAAAATTAGCCATAGCCGTACAACCGCCGTCAACTTGCGGATAAACAGGTTTTAGACTGATATGCAACACGTTCATTTTTTCTTTCTTCGTTTAAAAATACGTTTGTAACTCGACCACGCTGTTACGGGCAAATCGTTCGAGGCGGCATACATCAAAATAAAAGCAAACGGCAACATGATAAAGGTCGAAATCCACATTCCGAATGCAGGCGAAGTAATGTTTTGTGATGCCAAACTTTCACCAACGCTAATCAATACAAAATAGACCATAAACAACAACGCCGCAATAACAACAGGTGCGCCAAATCCGCCTTTACGAACAATTGCGCCAAGTGGAGCACCAATAAAAAACAGTACAATTATCGAAGCTGTTAAGGCAAATTTTCGATGAAACTCAATGTAATATGCGTTCAAATTGCGAATGAAATTGTCCATGAAGTTTTTTTGCCCCATGACCGATTCTTTTTTCATGCGTAAATCATTGACAACATCTTGATACGATGCTTTAAATTGATTTTTATCAATGTTTTTCGCAAGCAACGCATTGTTTTTCAAAATGTGACTGGGCGTTACGTTGCTATCCAAATCCGAGCCTTTGATTTTATCATTTTCCTTGAATTGGCAATACATCGAAGACATCACGATGGTGTTGGAAAATTGCTTGCTAAATTTATACGCATTTTTATTAACCGAATCGACAACTTGCTGTAACTGAAAGACATTGTACATTTCGTAATTGTTCTTAAAAACTTCATCGTCTGTGCGTTTCATGTCAAAACCTGTAATGGCAATTTTTATCAAAGCTGATTTAAAAGAATAGCGTTTTTGCGGAAAATCCTCGTCTTGTGTAGAATTTGTACGATAAATTTCTTTCAAATCCGCCTCTTCAAACGCATTGCCGTCTTCCAATTTTAAAATAATATTGTTTCCGACAGATGCTTTGTACATTGTGCCTTTTTTCGCTTTAATTGTCTTGATAACGCCTTGTGTGGACATATCGTGAATGGTCACATCTTCAAAAATATTGTCATTTGATTTTTTTACTTTGATTACGTATTTATCAATCTGGTGACTGTACGAACCAGGCGTGAGCAACATCGCAATTTTCGTTTCTTGAATGTCATAAATCAACGCACGCCATTTATAATTGGCAACAGGAATGACAAAATTGGCAAAATAAAATGTAAAAACGCTAATAAAAAGACAAACCACAATCAATGGTCTAAAAACACGCATAAGAGATATTCCACTTGCTTTTAAGGCTGTTAATTCGTTATTTTCGGCTAAATTTCCAATCGTCATAATGGACGAAAGAAGCATCGCAAGTGGTAGTGCTAAGGGTAGTAAACTTGCTGAAACGTAGAATATTAACTTAACGAGTGTTACCACATCAAGTCCTTTTCCCATTAAATCGTCGATGTATTTCCAAAAAAACTGCATGACAAGCATGAACATGGAAATCAACAGCGTGACGATAAAAGGCCCGATAAATGATTTGACACTAAATGAAAATAACCGTTTCAATACTTACAAAAAATGAAAGCGTAAAAGTAGTAAAAATCACGTTCCTAACACACGTCTTAGGTCATTAATCCCATTTTCCCACAGTAATTTTAAATCTTCTTCGTCCGTATCGGCATCGCTAACGGCAGTAACTTTAAAAATTATATCATTCGTCAAAGGGTCAATTTCGTATAGAAATTCAAAAAAACAATCGTCGTTGCCATCTTCTTCGTGGTGTAACCAACGCCAACGGATATGTGTGTTTTTTCGGTTAAACAGTAGCCTTGCCGACTCTTCAGACTTTCCCCAAAAAAACGTATAAACATCATCATTTACTTGAACATCGTCCGAAAACCATTCGGCAAGTCCACTTGGTGTTGTGATTAAATTTTCCAACGCTTTGGTCGATGTTTTAAAAACATAGACTAACTCAATTTTTACATTCTCTCTCATAATGTATTTTTTTTGCTTACTTTCGCAAAATATTGGTTGAAAATACAAATAATTTTTATGGCGTTAATACATTCTTTAGAAAAAAGTGGGAACAAGTTATTCAGATTTCGTGGACAAATCCCTTTAATTTTATTTATCTTATCTGTTCCAGCTGTCTATTTCTCAGACTACTCGCATTATTTTGAGAGCGAAAATTGTCGTTTAATATTGTTAATAACTTCTGCGGTAATTTCTTTCGCAGGACAAGTCATTCGAGCGATTGCTATCGGAACAAGTAACAAACATACATCAGGAAGAAACACTAAAGAGCAAGTTGCCGAGGCGTTAAATACGACAGGAATTTACTCAACTGTACGCCACCCGTTGTATTTAGGTAATTATTTCATGTGGATTGGCATTGTTATTTATGTTGGAAATATTTATTTCTTTTTGGTTGTGAGCTTATTGTTTTGGCTTTATTATGAGCGTATTATGTTTGCGGAAGAGCGTTTTTTAGAGCGTAAATTCGGCGAAGATTACGTCAATTGGTCGTTGAAAGTTCCAGCATTTGTTCCGTCTTGCAAAAACTACGTCAAAAATGACATTCCGTTTTCGATGAAAACTATTCTTAGACGTGAATATTCGGGCGTTACGGCAACAATTATTTCGTTTGTTTTCGTTGATTTTTTACGTAATTCATTTCATAACGGTCAATTAACATGGACGATGAATCAAACCTATATTATTATCGGAGCATTATTAATTTCATTGATTTTGAGAACATTAAAACATAACACGTCGATTTTAAACGAAGACGATAGGTCGTAGTTTCCTCAAACTAAAAAAGCCACTTTTCAGTGGCTTTTTTTTTGAAACTTATAAAAACAAAATTATTTCGCTTGTGCGAATAATTCAGCGACTTTAGTCCAATTAATAATATTGAAGAATGCTCCGATATAGTCGGGTCTTCTGTTTTGATAATTCAAATAATAAGCGTGTTCCCAAACGTCCAAGCCTAAAATTGGCGTTCCGTTGCAACCTTCGCCCATAAGCGGATTATCTTGATTGGCTGTTGAACAAACAACTAATTTTCCGTTCTCAACACACAACCACGCCCAACCTGAACCGAAACGTGTTGCCGCAGCTTTTGAAAATTCATCTTTGAATGCATCAAACGAACCAAAAGTAGCTGTAATAGCATCACCTAATTCTCCTGTTGGCTCGCCTCCACCTTTTGGTGAAAGAATTTCCCAAAATAAGCTGTGATTCCAAAAACCACCACCATTATTTCTAACCGCAGGAATTGATTTCCCTTTCACTAAAATTTCTTCAATTGAAGCATTTTCCAAATCCGTACCTGCAATGGCATTGTTCAAATTGGTAGTATATGCCTGATGGTGTTTGGAATGATGAATTTCCATTGTTCGGGCATCGAAATGTGGCTCTAATGCGTCATAAGCATAGGGCAATGTTGGCAAATTAAAACTCATAATATTAATTTTTAATGTTAAACAATCTGTATGTTGCCCAAAAGTAATACATATCTATTGAAAATAAAAATGAAATGGGAATATTATTTATTTTTTGACATTTTAAAAAGTTTACGAGTGCTATTCCATTTGATATTTCTATATTTGCTTTTTAATTTTAAAAACAGATTTTATGCACACAGGTTTATTACACGCCCACTCAGGACTTCGTTGGATTGTCTTGATTTTATTAATTTTTGCCATTGTAAATGCTATTTCAAAAAAAGGAAAAGGATTATACACAGAAGGCGACCGAAAATTAAATTTGTTCACCATGGTCTTTTTCCATGTGCAATTTTTAATCGGTCTTGGGTTATATTTCATCAGTCCTATCGTTAATTTTGCCGAAGGTTTTATGAAAGATTCTGTACGTCGATTTTTCGGAATGGAACACACATTACTTATGGTTATCGCTTTTATCTTGATTACAATCGGTCACAGTAAATCGAAAAAAGCAGAAAATGCCGTTCAAAAAAACAAATATATCGTTCTTTTTTACGGTATCGCATTGGTATTAATTTTAGCGGGTATTCCATGGCCATTCAGAGAATTGGGAAGAGGTTGGTTTTAAGTAAACTCTTTGTTTTAGCGGTCACTCCATTTTTATTTTTTAGTTGCGACCCCGTTGCGAGTTCAAACGAAATTGTAACGCCTGTTGATGCTAATTCAGCAGAAGTAATGTTAGAGCCTACACAATTATTTTTGCAACATTGTGAATCGTGTCACGGTATGAATGGCGACAAAGGTGTTTCCAATGCAGCGAATTTAAAACAATCTATGTTGACAGATTTGCAAATTCGGAACACTATTTTGAAAGGAACACCCAACGGAATGATGCCTTTTGCAGAAAAATTAAACGACCAACAAGTAACGGTTTTGGTGGAATATGTAAAAATGTTGAAATACAAATAGATGCAGACAGGAAGTCACGTAACCGTTGATGAAAAAGAAGAATTGTGCGTACTCGTAAGCGTTATTACAAGCGACATTAACGAGGAAATCGCAACAGAATATTTAGATGAATTAGAATTTTTAGCATTAACCGCTGGCGCAATTACACACAAGCGGTTTTTGCAAAAATTACCCATGAGCGACTCTCGAACATTTGTCGGGTCGGGAAAATTACACGAAATCAAAACCTATATTCACGAAAACAAAATTGACATTGCCATTTTTGACGATGAACTTTCACCGTCGCAATTGCGCAACATAGAACGTGAATTGGAAATTAAAGTCATTGACCGCACCATTTTGATTTTAGATATTTTCGCTAGCAGAGCGAGAACCTCACACGCCAAAGCACAAGTTGAATTGGCGCAATTACAATATTTATTGCCACGTTTGACCCGAATGTGGACACACTTGGAGCGTCAAAAAGGTGGTATCGGTATGCGTGGACCAGGCGAAACGCAAATCGAAACCGACCGCCGTATTATCTTAGACCGCATTGCCTTGATGAAGAAAAAATTAGAGGCTATCGACAAGCAAATGACTACACAACGTGGAAACCGAGGGCAATTAGTACGTGTGGCACTTGTTGGATACACCAATGTCGGAAAATCAACGTTGATGAATTTATTGAGTAAATCAGATGTTTTTGCAGAAAATAAACTTTTTGCAACACTCGACACCACCGTGCGAAAAGTCGTTGTGGACAATTTACCATTCCTACTGACAGACACCGTTGGTTTTATCCGTAAATTGCCACATCAACTAATCGAATCATTCAAATCCACATTGGACGAAGTGCGTGAGGCAGATTTGTTGGTTCATGTGATTGATATTTCACACCCAAATTTTGAAGACCACTACAACGTTGTCAATGCTACTATCGCTGAAATCGACAAAACAGAAAAACCCCACATTCTCGTTTTCAACAAGATAGATGCTTATACCTACATTCCAAAAGAAGAAGGCGACCTCTCACCTATTCAAAAAGAAAATATTCCACTCGAAGAATTGAAAAAAACGTGGATGTCTAAGATGAATAACAAAAATTGTGTTTTCATCTCGGCACAAAACAAAGAAAATATCGAGGAATTAAAAGCGATTATTTACGAAGAAGTTAAACGCATTTTCCAAATTCGCTATCCGTATAATCATTTTTTGTATTAACCTTTTACTTTTTGTCCGTCAAAAAGTAACAAAAACCTCGTCGCCGTGATTTCTTTCGACACCCAAGTCTTCCTCATTGGCTAAAGAACAAAAACTTGCTTCGCTTCGAACAGTTTGTTCTTTTTTAGCCAATTTCATCGCTTGTGTCCCGTCGAAAAAATCAATGCGACTGTACCGTCTTCGGTCATAACGTCTAAAAAGTCACCAATGAATGTGTGGCGTTTAGCATCAACAAAAAGATAAGCGTAATCACAAACATTCCAATACGAGGGATAATTTTTAGGCGCAAATGTACGTCCTCAACAGCATCTGGAGAAATATCTTTGTTTCCGACACCAACTTTATGTGCTAATAAATTTTCAATAAAAAAGTGAAACAAAGTCAATATCAAACCTAAACTTCCTGCAATCAAAATCGACCAACCCCACGTTCCTCGCTCGGTTAAAAGACCAACCTTGAAACCCACAAAATGATACAGTAAAAAACCACCTGTCACAGCTGTTACTCCCGCTAAAACAGATGCCAATCTGAATATTTTCGGAAAAATCGTGTTCAAAAAATCCTTGCGTGCCACACCTTGGTATTTGGATAAGGCAGGTATCAACACAAAATTAATAACGACCACTTCGCCAAACCACGCCGACCCACATACAACGTGTAGCCAGCGAACCAATGTAAAAATTTCAGATGTCATATTCTTTTTATTCTTAATTATTTGCCATTTAGTACCTCATCGACATATTCAACCCATTCATATAATGGAATGCTTTTGTCCAAATAAAAATCGGGTTGTATACCTTTTTCATCAATTGTAAAATCAGGTATTCGCATACTTCGAGAAAGCGCATAACCTAATTGAAATTCGTTACAAGGTGACGGAACAAAATACATATTAGAAACATCTAATACGCCAAAAGTTGTTGTTCCAAATAGTTTTACTTTTTTGCTTTGTTTTGCTGAAAGTAAGAATTGCTCGTCCGTACTGCCATTTTGTTGATTAATGATAATACCTACATTTTTTGGATATGTATAAACCGTATCAAATTTGGTTACGGTCACATCTTCGTCATCTACGTTGACAAATTGCCCTTGTTGTTTATCTAATTTTTCAAAAGATTCTTTAGCCCATTTTTTATCTTCTTCGTCAAATTCATAGTCGGGATTTGTGATAAAATCAAGCATTCGTTGATTATTTAACGTGGTAGAAAGATATTCCACACTAACCGTCCTTATCGGATTGGTATAGATAAAAGGAAGTAGTCCGTTAAAACTTACATCGCTCCCGCCCGTACCGTTTCTGATGTCAATTATCAGATTTTCGGTTGTTAAGATTTTATCCCGATTAACACGAATTACACTATCAATCGCTTGTTTTTGAAACGCTTGAAAAGACGGTATTCGGAAATACAATGTAGTTTCGTTTAGCTGTTCCATGTAAGGCGTTTGCGCATCTAACATTTTAAAATACTGCTCAAATTTAGGTTCATCAACAAGTTGGGGATATATTCTTACAAGGTTGAAATTACCAATTTGCAAATGATTTTTTCCTATCAACGTTACCACGTCCGTTTCCACCGCAGAATGGTCTCGTCGATAAAAAACAGCGTTTGCTTTTTCTCCCGACACGTCAAATTTTAATTTTACTTGCCCTTTTGTCCATGTCGTTGCCCCAGATTCTATGATAAATCCAATGTATTTATCGCCTTCTTTCTTTATCCCAATTTTGTATGGTTCTGTTTCCCAAATTCCTTCATAATCCAAAATATTATTGTCCAAATAGCTTTTGAACTCACTTATATCTATTGGATAAGTTTCCCAATTTGAAAAATTATTTTCTGTCTTTTTCTTATTTGATGCTTGCGACCATTGCTGTTCATTTAAGCGAATAGCAATATGTCCTGACCGAAAAAACGTCAGCCACTCATACAAAATGGGAGTACATTTTTGGAGCGTTTTAGCTGATTTTACCTTTTTTAAAATCTGTTTCGTATGGATTTCATACACGTGCGTTCCTTTCTGTTGCAACGCATACGAAAAACCTGCATCATTTTCTTCAAAAGTCTGCTTTACCCATTCAAAATTTTTCTTGCAATCACACGTTTGACCAAAAACCAATGCCGTTGTCAATAAAACGGAAATCAGCAATGCGTTTTTCATTTTCTTCCTGGGTAAACTTTCAAGGCTTGTTCCAAACAGATAACCGCATTTTTTAAAGACTCTTGATTTAGAACATACGCTAATCTCGCCTCATCTTTTCCTGCGTTCGGTGTGGCATAAAATCCATTTGCAGGAGCCATCATAACTGTTTGTCCCTCGTAATCAAACTC
>DAOMPZ010000094.1:0-2978 GCA_035445045.1 Crocinitomicaceae bacterium
AATGCACTTGGTCGTCAATTGCTCCAGGGAGTAAATAATCACCGTTTAAATCATAAATAGTAGCATCAATGTTGCTGTCCAACGTGATATTGTCTGCAATTTTTTCAATGCGTTCATTCTTAACTAAAACGTCTGTAACACGCTGTGTTCCTTCGTTTACGATACGTGCGTTTTTAAATAGTGTTATCATTTTTTTTGACTTTACGATGTTATGACTTTACGATGTTACGACTTGTCTTAATGTCTTACATCCTAACGTCCTAATGTCTATTTTTAAATTTAATTCTCCTCATTTGCCAAACCCCAATAAGTGCTTCTTTAAAAATGTTTGTATTCATTTTTGATTCGCCAAATTGACGGTCGATAAATGTTATGGGAACTTCGATGAGTTTGAAATTATTTTGCAATGCGGCATATTTCATACAAATGTGAAAAGCATATCCTTTAAAGTGAACTTTCTCAAAATCAATCGCTTGTAAAACGCTTTTGTGGTAACACATAAATCCTGCGGTGGTGTCTTTTACACCAATCCAAAGTATCATGCGCACGTAAATTGATGCAAAATAGGAGAGAAGCACACGGCTTAATGGCCAATTTTGAACTTTTCCACCTTTGCAATAACGAGAACCGATACTTAATTGAAATTTTCCGTCTTCCAACGGTGCTAATAAACGTTCCAAATCATCGGGGTTATGTGAGAAATCGCAGTCCATTTCAAAAATAAAATCATAATCGTTTTTCAGTGACCATTTGAAACCGTGAATATATGCTGTTCCAAGCCATAATTTCCCTGCTCGCTTTTCAATAAAAACACGATTGGGAAATTCCTGCATGAGTTTTTCAACGATTTCCGCTGTTCCGTCAGGCGAGTTGTCGTCCACAATTAAGATGTCAAAAGGGGTATTGTAAGAAAGTACCTGTCTAACAATTCGTTCGACATTTTCTTTCTCGTTATACGTTGGAATAATGACAATTCGTTTTTGCACCGATGTAATTTTTTACGAAAGTACGGAAAAATAAAATTTTGACAATAAATAAGTGGTAAACAATTTTAGAATTGCGTGGATTTTATTAATATTTGCAGTATCAACGCTTTGATTTCTTATCCGCCTTTTTACTTTTGCGCACTTCTTTTTTCTCTGCTCGATAGGTTTTCATGCCGTCTTTGTAGTCTTGTTTAGTGACTTTTTTATACGTTGGATCGAAGTAAACGCTTTCTTTGTTGATGTCCAGAATAATTTTTTCGATGAGCCTATCTTGACCTTTGGAATCGTATTTGACATTCAAATCTTGTTCAAAAAGTGAAGCCATAGTGTTGAAAACAGTCGCTTGAATTTTTCCTCGGTACTTCAAAACGATTTCTTTAACGGTCATACCTGTTTCACGATGAATGAGTTTCATCAGTAATTTTCCCTCGGATTGGTATAAATCTCGCACCATAAAATTAAACTCGTCAAAAAGCTGTTTTTGCTTTTCCTTGGACGTTTTTTTAAGTTCACGTTTTTTGTTGAGCGTTGTCAATTCTTCGTCTAATTCGCCCAAAACTTCGGCTGCATACAGCGCATACGGATATAATTTGCGTACACGTTTGAGGTAAAAATTATACGTTGAATTGGGGCGTGTGATTTTTACAGACGATAATTCGCTATTAAAAAACAACGAATCGTCTTCTTTCTGTGCCAAACAAGAAACGCTTATAAAAACAAGTAAAATCCACAAATTTTTCATCTCGAAAAGGAGCGAAACAAATATACTGCCATTTTTCGCTGTATGGACTAAAGTTCGCCTACATTTTTTCCAGCAATAAACCCCGTTGTCCAAGCGGCTTGGAAGTTGAAACCACCTGTAATTCCGTCAATATCCAACACTTCGCCTGCGAAAAACAAGCCTTTAATTTCTTTGTGTTGCATCGTGTTTACATCGACTTGCGACAAGGCGACACCACCAGCTGTAACAAATTCTTCCTTGAATGTCGTTTTGCCTTTTACAGCGTAAAAATCATTGATAAGTTGATTGGTCAATTTGTTTAAATTCTTCTTTCCCAACTCGTTCCAACGCATTTCGCTTGAAATTTCGGCTTTTTCCAAAAGGAAATTCCACAAGCGTTTCGAAATCCCAAAAGGATTGACGGTTTCTATCTTTTTTCCGCTGTGTTCGCCTGTTGAAAAAGCGAGTAAAATCGTGCGTACATCGTCTTCTTTTTGACCGTTTGCCCAATTCACTAACAAGTTGAATTCGTAGTTTTTCTCTGCTAAAAGTCGTGCGCCCCAAGCGGATAATTTCAGCACCGCAGGACCACTCATTCCCCAATGTGTCACGAGCAACGCACCATCAGATTGCAATTTTTCTTTCTCAATGCGACAATAGGTCGATTCGTTGCTTGCGCCCATCAGCTCGATAATCGGATTTTTGGGCATATTGAACGTAAACAAAGACGGAACAGGCGCAATCATTTTGCAACCTAAGTTTTGCAACCACGCCATGTTTTCCAACTTTGGAATACCACCAACAGTAAGGATAACACGGTCAAAATCAAAGGTTTCGATTGGTGTTTTTAGCGAAAATAAATTGTCTTTTCTTTCAATGGAAATGATGTTGGTGTTTAATTTCTGCGCAATATTTAGATTTTTAGCGGCGGTCAAAAGGCAATTTACAATCGTTTGAGAATCATCGGATTTCGGAAAAATTCGATTGTCGGTTTGTGCGTATAATTCAACGCCTTGATTTTCAAACCATGTAATTGTATCTTTCGTTGAAAAATGATTAAACGCCTTGCGCAAAAAGTTTTCTCCTCGTGGATAATTTTTTGCTAACGAATTAATATCAAGGCAATTATTAGCGACATTGCAACGTCCGCCACCCGAAATTTTGACTTTGGAAAGCACTTTGTTTGTCTTTTCAAAAAGCACAACTTCCGACTGTGGGAAGTGTTGTTTTGCGGTTATAGCACTAAAAAAACCAGCTGCGCCACCACCGAT
>DAOMPZ010000094.1:2988-10097 GCA_035445045.1 Crocinitomicaceae bacterium
AACGGCTATTTTTAACGATTTTTCCATGTGCTTAAACGTCAAATTCTTTTAATGAAAAACTGTTTTTTATCGCTGATTTTGAGAAACTAAACCATTTTGGCGACAATTTATAAGTCTTGTTAAACGTTAAAAATAAATACGTAAACATTCCGAGATATGCCACGCTTGTTGCTATTCCGCCTGCTAAAATTCCGTAGGTATTAATCAAGGTTAATCCTGTGAAAATGGTTAGGAAATTTCCTAAAATCGACGATTTTATGTTGATTGTATTTTTGTCAACGCCTGAAAAATGATGATTTAAAATCGTAAACGTTGCCAATGCCAAAACACCCAAACTATATGTTAAAAACAACGGTTTGAAATCGCCAAAATCCTTCCCGAGCAACCACGAAAACAATTCGTTCGGCAACAAAAGCAACAAAACTATTGCAGGAAGTGTTAAAATAAAACTCATGCGTGTCAACTTTTGAGATAACAAAATTTGCTTTGAAATATCTTTTAAGTTAACTGATTTACTGTAATGTATCGTGCTAATTCCCCGAGATATAATCCAAATTACTTCAATTAAAGATGTAGCTACTGAAAACACACCCACAGCAGATAGCCCTAATGTTTTTTGAATCAAATAATAACAAAAACGATAATTTATCATTTGCGAAATATTGTTGAGTTGCATCTGAAAACCAATTCTTAAAAATTGCGATAAAATAAATTTATTATTTGATTTTGAAATGGTTATCTTTTTAAAAAATTGTGGTAGAACAAAAACAAGTGCAAGAAGGAGTGTTACCGAGTACGAATAATAAAGTGTATTGATAACCGCATTCATCGAAAAGTCCTGATATACAACAATAAAAAGTAAGGCAAAAAGCGTAAATGAAACTGCTTTTGTTATTTCGACAATGTTTTGTTTGCTGATTTTTTCAAAGCCAATCAATGCACTTTGAATTTGTCCGATACTTCCCAAAATAAAGGAAATAAAAACAAGGTCGATTAAATATAATGCTGGAAATAAATCACTGAAAACCAATATAAAAGGCAAGGTTAGCGACATGATTAAATTCCACAAACTCGAAATTGTAAAAAGTTTTTTAAATGAATTTCTCGGAATTAAATACGTCAAAACTGAACCCGAAAAAATGTTTTGAAAAACACCGATAATTGTGATACCCAAAATGATAATTGCCATTTCGCCACGACCTTCTGCACCTAAGTATTTCGCTGTAATTAAGAGCGTTACAAGATTTGAAATTGCCGTCAATCCTTTGCTGAAAATGGTTTCTATGATTTTACGAAACATGGTTTTTCAAAATTTCGTTGTAAATCTCATCAAAATGTTTTCCCACAGCTTGATAACTGTACTTTTGAAGCGCATCGGACTTTATTTTTTCACTATCAAAATGAACTTCCTTGTTGATGATTTGCAACATGGCGTTTAAAAGTTGCTGTTCGTTTCGAGGTTTGATTAAAATTCCGTTTGATTGGTCTAAACATTCAGGAACGCCGTTTACATTCGTGGAAATCACAGGTTTCCCAACAGTTAGCGTTTCTAAAATTACGCAGGGCAAATTTTCGTAATTACTGAACAACACAAATGCAGAACTTTCATTTATCGCTTGCGCTACTTCTTCCGTTGTTTTCGTTCCTTCAAACGAAAGTAAATCTTTTGATATACTAAGCTGATTGTAAGCCATTTCGATAAACGGTTCAATCGTTCCGTCGCTAATTATTTTAAAGTGAAAATCAGTTGTTATTGCGCTTAATTGCTTGATTGTACGCAAAATTCCCGAAATATTTTTGTGGTCGTCATTAGCCGTTGAAATGTGTACAAAGTGTGTTTTTTGCGGTTCAAATAGTGGTAAATTTCCAAAAATATGTTCGTTAACCACATTTGGTACAATACGCATCGGAACGTGAATACCAAGTTTTTTCAAGGAATTTTCCAAATCTTTGCTGACAGGTAAAATCAAGCTCGCTTTTTTCATGCAACGCAACGCATATTGCAATGCCAAATACGGCAAGCGATTGTTTCCCATGTGGTAAGCTGTTGAATGTTCAGTTGCAACAAACGGTAAATTAAACTTCTTTTTTAAGTAAACGGCAAATTGTCCAAGCGGAAAAACTTGATTGAGATGCACCATTTTGGGCATTCCGTGTTGGTCTAAAACGGCTTTGAAAGCCATGTTAAACGCTTTTTTCGTTCGTACTTTTTGAACAAGTTGCTTTAAACCAAAAATTGGTAACGTAACTTTGGGATAATAAACGATATAATTGTGAACGCCATTTAAAACAGAAGTTTCTAACACATAATCTTTTTCGTCATGGGAAAAAATCCCGATAACTGAAATGTCGTTGTACAAAGCCGCACTTTCAGCGTGTTTTTGTACAAAATTTCCAAGTGTTGGAGCGTTCTTATTTGGAAACCAAGAACATAAAAACAAGATATGTTTTTTAGTTTCCATGCGAATTTAAGCTAACGTTTTTTCAAAAATTTCGACTAATTGCTGAACGGTGTAATCAATTTCTTCTTTCGTTGTGTAGCGTGAAAATGAAAAGCGCACATTTGGTCGAGAACTGTCGGCTTTGATGCCTTCCAAAACGTGTGAGCCGTGAGTAGCTCCTGCCGAACAAGCACTTCCTCCGCTGGCACAAATTCCTTTTAAATCCAAAGTAAACAGCAACATACGTGCTTTTGGAGTAGGAGGAAAGCTGACATTCAAAACGGTATAAAGACTTTTTTCGGGATTGGTTTCACCGATGAAATAAATGTCGTCAAAGTTCTTGTTTAAAAGATCAATCATGTAATTTTTGATGCCTTGAACGTGCTGAATATGTGCGTCTAAGTCGGTATAAGCCAACTCAATAGCTTTTGCCAAACCTGCAATTCCGTAAATATTTTCTGTTCCACCTCTAAAACCTCGCTCTTGTCCGCCGCCTTGAATCATCGAAACAACGCCATTTTTACGATTGACATATAAAAAACCAACGCCTTTTGGCCCGTGAAATTTATGTGCTGAACAGGTAATAAAATCAATGTCCAATGCTTGTAAATCAAATGAATAATGCCCCATGGTTTGCACCGTGTCGGAATGAAAATAAGCATTGTATTTCTTTGTTAATTCACTTACTTTTTTTAAGTCTAACAGCGTGGAAATCTCATTGTTAGCATGCATCAATGAAACTAATGTTTTAACAGTCGAATTGCTTAAAATATTTTCCAAATCTGTTAAATCAACATTGCCATTTTTATCTAATTTCACATACGAAACGATAATGTTTGGATATAATTCTTTGACAAATTCAGCGGTGTGTCCAACAGCATGATGTTCAATTTCAGACGTGATAATATGCTGTACGTCTAATTTGCGAATAGCGGTGTGAAATGTCATATTATCGGCCTCTGTTCCGCCCGAAGTAAAGATAATTTCGGCAGGTTGACAATTTAATTGGGTGCTGATTGTACGTCTTGAATTTTCTAAAATCGCCTTTACTTGACGACCTAAAAAGTGTGTCGAAGAGGGATTTCCAAACTCATTTTTTAAAATAGGTAGCATCACATCGACTACTTCGGGAGCGATTGGCGTTGTAGCAGCATTGTCTAAATAAACTCGCATCAAATTGATTTTTAAACAGTAACGGTTTCTAAAAGTGTGACATCAAAAATTCCTTCACGGTCGATTGTATCAAGTTGCACAGTGATTAACTGATTAACCAAATCGGTGTTATAAGGCGTTTTGACTTTGATATAATTTTCGGTAAATCCATACATAAAACCGAGGTCTTCTTCCTCTTCAAAGAGAACGGAATGAACTGTGCCGATATTTTGTTCGTAAAAATGTCTTTTTTTCTTGTCGGAAAGAATGTGCAAACGCTTACTGCGCTCACGTCTTTTTTCCATAGGAACGGTTTCGCCCAACTTTGGTGCGCTCGTGTTCGCTCTTTCAGAATAAGTAAAAACGTGTAAATAAGAGATGTCCAAATCACGAATAAACTCGTAGGAAATTTCAAAATCTTCGTCCGTTTCGCCAGGGAAACCAACGATAACATCAACGCCAATACAGCAATCGGGTTTTAATTTTTTGATTTGCGCCACTCGGTCGGCGAATAATTCACGTTCGTAATGACGACGCATTTTTTGAAGAATACGGTTGTTTCAAACTTGCAATGGAATGTGAAAATGCGGTGCGAAATTCGTGGACTTTGCCAAGGTAAAATCAATGATTTCATCACGCAATAAATTGGGTTCAATCGACGAAATACGAAAACGTTTTACGCCTTGTACTTTGTCTATTTCCTTGATTAATTCAAAGAAGTTTTCATCACTTCCTTGCCCGAAATCACCGATGTTTACACCAACCAAAACCACTTCTTTTGCGCCTGCTTTGGCAACTTCTTTTACTTCTGCAACTGTTTTTTCGATGCTTGCATTCCTGCTTTTTCCTCGTGCCAATGGAATGGTACAAAACGTGCAAAAATAGTCGCAACCGTCTTGAATTTTCAAGAATGTACGTGTTCTATCTTTGGAAGAATAGGAGGGAACAAAGTCGTTTACTTGCTTAATCGCTTGATTTTCGACACGTGCTGTTCCTGTTTTTTCTGTATTTTCGACGTATTGAACGATGTCGAATTTTTCATTTGCACCCAAAACCAAATCCACACCGTGAATAGCTGCGATTTTTTGTGGTTTTAACTGTGCATAGCACCCAATCAATGCAATAAACGCATTGGGATTTATTTTTAAGGCTTTACGCACAATTTGCGCACATTTTTTATCTGCAAATTCCGTTACGGAACACGTGTTTATCACAAAAACATCGGGTTGATCTTCAAAGCTAACACGCCCATAGCCTGCATCTTCAAATAGTCGTGCAATCGTTGACGTTTCAGCGAAATTGAGTTTACAACCTAATGTATGAAAAGCAATTTTTTTATATTGGTTCATAATTGCTTGCAAATATACAATTTCTTAGAGAAAAACTGTCAAATAATATTTACGCTGAAACGTCTTTGTTTGTGTATTTTTTGAAAAATGTTTTTGCAAACATCAACGACCAAAGTATAATGCCAAGTAATGAATGGAATACGATTTCTTTATACCCGAACGGGATTTTCCATTTAGTTAAATTACAATAATTGAAAAATCAATTGTACCACCAATTTCTATAAACAAGTCAGCAATTTTTTTTGGTACTGTAAATCCAGACATATCATATTCTGTTGTCATTGATATGAATAGATTTATCTGTTCTCTCGTGACAGAACAATTATTTAGAGCTGCTATAAGTTCAGAATAATCATCAGCAATATCAATATCACTTATCAGTACAATTAGAAAATTATTATCCTTAGATGATGATCCGATTTCAACTTGAAATTGTCCATCTAAATAATGAACAATGCGGTTATATATATCCTCATTAACATTCGTCAATCTTAAAGAAAAATGAATTTCATCAGATTTCCCATTTTCTCTTTTAATTATCTCCATTTTTTCTGCGTTCGCCAGCGTTTTTTATTTGATTAATAATGTATATCTCGTAAATTACATAAAATTTTTCAATTAGATTACCTAATGAATGTTTACGTCAAATAAAGAACGATAGTATTGTTTCATTTTTTTGTTTTTATCTAAATGATAAATTATAAAATCAAAACTTGTTCTGTCAAATCCACCTTTACGCAATCCACTAATTAGATACCAACCTTGCTCAGTAAAATCATTGGATATTTCTGTATATTCAGTATGATTAGATTCCCAATGATATTTGTTGCTATTGTTGAAAAATTTTACTTTTCTCGGATTACGTATGCTATCTTTAAAAGCAATATTATACGTCTTTCCTATAACAAAATCATTAGGAATTTCCCATTCGTCAAAACGCAAAATGCTATCAATTTTAGATACTTGAAATGTCGTTTTAATTGGTATATTCGAACGAACTCCATTACCAGAATTTAATACTTTATAATTTGTATAGCAACCAGAAAATAGCACTAAAATTAAAAGGAAAAAACAATATCTCATCGTATGATAAAAAATATCACTCGTTTTCTTGAAAATATCTGTTTTTTTTATTGTCGTCATTTTATCGTTGTCGTTGGTTTTGAGTGACTGATTTTTATTAGTCTAACCTGTTTTTTAAGTCCATACGTTCGTGCAGTATTCTAATTACTTCTATTTCATCTTTTGAAACTTGATGATAGAAAATGAGATGCTTTCCTGATTTTAGACCTAAAAGATGTACACTAATTTCAGGGTAATTTCTTCCGACACTTGGATTTTTTTCGATTTCATTACAAGCGGATTTAATTGCTTTGTAATATTTGTCGGCTTGATTTTCTGACCATTCTTGCATTGTATAGTTCCAAATATCAGTCAAGTCATCAATGGCTTCTTGCCTCAATATAACTTTAACCATTTTTTTGTCGTTCGGATTTTAGTTTGGCTAAATGTTCATCAAAGTCAAAATTTTCAACTCTTGGACTATTTAATCCTTGTTGAATAGCACTTTTTAAAGCAATAACTTTGCTTTCTTCATTTTCTAAAAGCCGAAGTCCAGCACGAATAACTTCGCTGACATTCTTGTATCGTCCTGCGGAAACTTGACTACTAACAAATTGGTCAAAATAGTTTCCAAGTGATATTGATGTATTCTTCATATTGTTTTAAACTTCTTACAAAGTTACCAAAAATTGGTAATACTCCAAATTTATTTTATGAAAATTTTTTCAATCCTCACAACAAAATATTCCGCTCATCATCAAACTTACGATACGAAAACGCAACGGAAATTCCCGAAATAACTATCATAATTACAAAAGTTATGGCGAATAATCCAAACTGAATATTACCTGCAAGCAATGATTTCATACCCAAAACCACATTCACGACAGGAATAAAAGCCGTAGCGAAATTCAAGGTAATTCCAGGTATCATACCGATTACCGCAATCATAATAAACACCATATTCAACGGTGTAATAATACTTTGTGCTTCCTTAAACGACTTGGCATTGATTGCGATTGGCATCATCACACCAGCAAAAAGAATGACGAGAGGAAACAACAACAAAAGCATCATAACAGACGATTTCAGCGTAAACATTCCG
>DAOMPZ010000095.1:0-9687 GCA_035445045.1 Crocinitomicaceae bacterium
TGGCCGATTTTGTGGGCGAAGGTGGAGAAATAGAAGAAGTAGCACAAGAATTTGGTTTCCCGTTGTGTATTCGTTCGTCTTTTACACTCGGTGGCGCAGGCGCATCAGTAGTTTCTGATCCTGCCGAATTTGACACCTATTTAGAAAGAGGTTTACAACTTTCGCCAATTCATGAAGTCATGATTGACAAAGCGTTAATCGGGTGGAAAGAATACGAATTGGAACTTTTGCGCGATGCGAATGACAACGTGGTAATTATCTGTTCGATTGAAAATTTTGACCCACTCGGTATTCACACAGGCGACTCGATTACGGTTGCTCCTGCGATGACACTTTCCGATACAACGTTCCAACGTATGCGTGACATGGCGATAAAAATGATGCGCTCGATTGGTAATTTTGCAGGTGGTTGTAACGTGCAATTTACGGTTAGTCCCGATGAAAAAGAAGAAATTTTGGCAATCGAAATCAATCCACGTGTTTCACGTTCTTCTGCATTAGCTTCAAAAGCAACAGGTTATCCAATAGCGAAAGTCGCATCGAAATTGGCGATTGGTTATACGTTGGACGAATTGCAAAATTCAATTACGAAAACTTCAGCGTTTTTTGAACCTACGTTGGACTATGTGATTGTAAAAATTCCACGTTGGAACTTCAATAAATTTAAAGGCGCAGACAGACGTTTGGGCTTGCAGATGAAATCCGTAGGCGAAGTAATGGGAATTGGACGTTCGTTTCAAGAAGCATTGCAAAAAGCGTGTCAGTCACTTGAAATTGGTAGAAATGGTTTGGGCGCAGACGGAAAAGAATTGACCGACCAAAAAGCAATTTTACATTCTTTGGAAAATGCCTCATGGGACAGATTATTCCATATTTACGATGCGATTAAATTGGGTATTCCATTTAAAACGATACAAGAAAAAACAAAAATTGACATTTGGTTTTTGAAACAAATCGAAGAATTAATCGACTTGGAACGCCAAATTGAAAAATACCATTTGGGAAATATTCCAAAAGAATTATTGTTTGAGGCAAAACAGAAAGGATACGCCGACAGACAAATTGCACACTTGTTAAGATGTTTGGAATCAGAAGTTTATAATAAACGACAAGAATTTAACATCAAGCGTGTTTACAAGTTGGTAGATACGTGTGCAGCTGAATTTGAGGCACACACACCTTATTATTATTCAACGTTTGAATATGAAAATGAAAGTGTTGTTTCAGACCGTAAAAAAGTTGTAATTTTAGGTTCGGGACCAAATCGAATAGGGCAGGGAATTGAGTTTGATTATTCGTGTGTTCATGGGGTTTTGGCAGCAAAAGAATGTGGTTATGAAACCATTATGATTAACTGTAATCCTGAAACGGTTTCGACCGATTTTGACACAGCGGATAAATTGTATTTTGAGCCTGTTTTTTGGGAACATATTCACGACATCATTGAGCATGAAAAACCCGAAGGTGTGATTGTGCAGTTGGGTGGTCAAACGGCATTGAAATTAGCTGAAAAACTGAATCGTTACGGCATAAAAATTATCGGAACGAGCTTTGATGCCTTGGATTTGGCAGAAGACAGAGGACGTTTTTCTGAACTTTTGGAAGAAAATAATATTGCTTTCCCGAAATATGGTGTGGTAGAAAGTGCAGAACAAGCGATTGAATTATCGAAAGATTTAGGCTTTCCGCTTTTGGTTCGTCCGTCTTACGTGTTAGGTGGTCAGAAAATGAAAATCGTAATTAACGAAGAAGAATTGGAAACGCACGTAGTCGATATTATTGGCGAAATGGGTAAAAATCAAATTTTGTTAGACCATTTTATCGGCGGTGCAATCGAGGCTGAAGCTGATGCGCTGTGTGACGGCGAAGATGTTTACATTATCGGAATTATGCAACACATCGAACCTGCTGGTATTCACTCGGGCGACTCGTATGCTGTTCTTCCTCCGTATAATTTAGGCGATTTAGTGATGACACAAATTGAGGAAATCACGAAAAAAGTGGCTTTAGCGTTAAAAACGGTTGGTTTAATCAACATTCAGTACGTTGTGAAAGACGATAAAGTTTTTGTCATTGAGGCAAATCCACGTGCGTCACGCACAGTTCCGTTTATTGCCAAAGCGTATGACGAGCCGTATGTGAAATATGCAACGGAAATTATGTTGGGCGAGAAAAAAATTAAGGACTATAATTTCAACCCACGCCGACAAGGTTATGCGGTAAAAATTCCTGTGTTCTCGTATGCTAAATTCCCCGAAGTGAAAAAAGAATTAGGTCCTGAAATGAAGTCAACAGGCGAAGCAATTCACTTTATCAAAGATTTAAAAGACCCGCTTTTCACGAAAATTTATGCGGAGCGTAATATGCACTTATCGAGATAATGCTGAAATTTAAAAACATATTAATACTGATAGGAGCATTCGTGCTCCTTCGGTTTATTGGGCAAGTTTTGCGTGCTAAACGTGATGTCAATGAACAAGCGAAACGCAAAAAAAGAGACCAAGCCGTTCAAAACCGCAAGGAATTTATCAAGCAAAATGAGGGCAAAGTCTTTGTCATTTCCCCTGAAAAGGTTGATAATTCAGATGTAGAAGATGTGAATTATAAGGAGGTGGAGTAGAGATATTTAATCAATCTCAAAGATTGTGTTCCTCCACTTGCTTGACGGCATAATATCCAAAAATTGTATTGAAAAACGCAAAGTAAAAAATTCCTTTGTTGGAGTCTAAAATGTTTTCGGTCATAAATGCTAAAAACAAAACACCAAGAAAAAAGAGATACACAACATTTTTTGACTTTATTCCTATCCAAACATAATAACCCAAAGCGAAACTGAAAACTAAAAAACCAATTATTCCGTGCTTAATTAAAATAGAAAGGTATTGATTGTGAATATTAAAACTTTCGATGTAAGAAATGAACATTTTATTTGCTGCATATTTCTTTTTTAATTCCATAACTTCATCACCAGTTCCATGCCCGAATAGTGGTTTCTCTTTAATGAGTTCCCAACCTAATTTCCAACGCTCACTTCTTGGCTCAAGAAGATGTATTTGTTTTTTATCTGAATTACTAATGTCTTGAAATAATTGCGTTGTAAAACGGTCTTTTAAATAATCATTCGACGCAATCATACCTACAAATAAAGCTCCAACAAGTAACAAACTTACTACATAATAACGCTTGTTTTTAAACAAAGAATAAGTCAGTGTCGCTACAACAATAACAGTTGATATAGTAATATTTTTGGACGACAAAAACACGATTCCAACCAATAAAATTAATATTAAAACAATACTTGCGATTTTGTTTTTCGTTTCTTTATAACCATACAACAAGCTGATTATACTTAAATTGACTATTAGTGATAAATAGGTTGGATGAACTGAAATAGGAGCGGAAAAGTTGTGATTAAAATGGTTGGTAAGTGTGAAATTTTTATTAGAAAAGAAATCCATAAATAAATAAGCGAACAATATTATCAAAGCAGTTATCGAACCGATTACAAGTGAGATAAGTAATTTCTTAATCGAGTTAGCGTTAATCTCAAAAGCAAGCGGAAGAATAATTGGAAAAACAAACAGCATCAATTGCTTTTCTAACATAAATGAGGCAACGCCTTTTTCTTGCGAGTAAAAATATCCAAGTAAGGAAAGCAACCAAACGGCTTGAAAAAGTAACGTTTTTAACGTAATTTGCTTGTAATTCAAGTGTTTGAAATCTATCAACGTTAGAAGAATAATCGGATAAATAAGTAATGTTGTATAAAATCGTTCAAAAGGCAAAAAGAAGACGAAAAGATTGAGTAAAATAAAACGAATTTGTTGATTTACGGTATTTGTTTCTTCGATTTTAAAAATTGACCAATATGCTTTCATCGTATTATTTTTTACAGATAAATTTATAATTCCACTTCAACGCAAATTTGAAAATACTAACAATATTCCACCAATTATATTTACTGAAAATATTTTTAGCACTCAATTCGTTCAAATGATGATATACGAATGTCTTGTCACTACCGATTACTTGAAAACCACACATTTTTGCTTCAAAACAAATGTCTACGTCTTCACAATACAAACGGTAACGTTCATCTAACAAGTTACCATTTTTTTTCAAAAATGAACTTCGAATGAGCATACACGCACCTAAACACCAATCAATTACACCACTTTTTTGCTGTTTTTCGTCAATTGCTTTTGCTAAGCCCAATCTTTTTTTGAACACTTGCAAAACACTTGGGAATTTCTTCCATGTTGTTTGTACACTGCCGTTAGGATATTTGACCATGGGCGCAATAATTCCAATGGAAGAATGAGTATTCATTTCGCTGTATAAAACCGCTAAAAAATCTTCTTCCAAGTAAACATCGGGATTTAAGAGCAAATAATAAGGTGTGTTTAACTTAAAAAATCGTATCAAATCATTGTTGTTTTTTGAAAAACCCTCTAATTTATCTTTAATAAGAATCTGTTTGCTGTATGGACTTTCTTTTAAAAGATTTACGGTTTGGTCTTGTGATTTTGCGTCACAGATATAGACATTGGTGTAGCCAAAACGATGTAAATCATTCAACAGTTTTGCAATGTAATCGCCGTGATTATGAGTAACAATTAATATCGAAATGTCAGTTTTGTGGGGCATAAATCAAAGTTAAAAGTTGTGAGGTAAACGTATCGAAATCATAATCCTTTTCGTATTTCTGCCTTGCTTTTGTTTTTAGGTCAGAAACAGTATTGTTTTCCAGTAATTTAGTAATTGTTTTTTCAAGGCTGTCAGCAATAAAATGAGAACCGTTATCGGAAATTACCTCCGAAGAAACAACCTGTTTGGTGGACAAAATAGGTAATCCACACATGAGAGATTCAATATAAACCAATGGATATACTTCGTAATTTTCGTCACTTAAAAAAAGTAAAAAATCGTGGTTTTGATATAATTCCATTTTTTGTTTCACATCAAAAATCGGTTCAAGTAACTTTATGAAAGGTTTATTTTTCAACTCCACTATAATCGCAGAAGACGTTTCGTCAAGTACGCCACCACAAACCGTAATTTCGTAGGGCAACTTATTTTTTTCAATTTCTTGCACAAAAGTAGCCAGAAGTGGCGTTCCTTTCGGTTTGGATAAATTTGAAATAACTAATAATTTTATTTTTTCGTTATTTGTATTTTTGATTTCAAATTTTTCTTGTTCGAAATAATCAGGTAAAGCATTTTTCAAAATCGAACAGTTTGAATAATAAGGTTTTAAATTTTCGTATTGCCCTTGATTGATAAGCAATATTTTTAGTTTTGACAATACTTTAATCGTACTTTTCTTTTTTAGCTTATCCAAAGTTGATTCGTGAATATGAATCGTAATGTTACATTTTTTCAGCAACAAGAATCGGACAATAATATAATCTCGAATGTAGGCATAACCATGTGCTGTGAAATTCATATAAACGATTTCTTTTTTCCGAATAGTGCGTAATTGTGTTAAAATCTGAATGAAATTAAAAACCTTAGCAAAACTAAATTTCCCGAATTGACTGTACGCTTTCGCCTGAGAAGTGTCAATTAATCGAAAGTCAACGTTTTGTTTTTTAAAACGCTCCAATATTTCACGTGTGATGACTTTCACTCCGTTTAAAGGACCTGCTATCGGAAAAATAACGTTTATTTTCATGCTTTTACCTTTTGATAGATAAGGCGAATAATGCGCTTAGGGAAAAAAGAAAAAAAGTACATTCCATAATTATACAATTTAAAAGGTTCTTTTTTGATTGCATAACAAATATTTTCTCTCGCTTTTTTCGGTTGATAGTTGTTCCACAAATATTTTTTAGCAAGCATTCTTCTGTATGAAATTTCTTTTTTCTCGTCGTTGAACGATTTTATCAATTTTTGAAGACGCACTTGGTCTTCGCTTGTCAATTCTCCTTGTGTTAGTGCTTTCTTTTTGAAATGCGCATATTCTTCCCCTAAATCTGCCTCGTCAATAGACACCGATGCAGGGCTAAATCGACAATCCATTAACACCTGCGGAAGATTATACATTTTTCCTCTTTTCAGAAGATTTCCCCATAACCCATAATCTTCAAAATTTAGCAAAATAGGATATTTTCCCACTGCAAGAGCCTCGTCTTTTAAGTAAATCATCGCTGCATGAATAAATGGATTCACTTTTAAAAAATTTGCTCTAATTTGCTCGTCAGTTATGGAAGTATTAATAAATTGAAAGATAAAATCACCATCTTTGTCTATCCAATTTATATTGCTACCAACACCAATATATTCGGGATTTTCTAACATAAAACGGTACAATACTTCTGCCCGTTCAGGGTAACTTATGTCATCAGCGTCCATGCGGATAATGTATTTGCCTTTGGCATGGTCTAAGCCTGTGTTCAATGCTTTGGCAACACCCGCATTTTCTTGATTAATAACCCGAATACGACTATCCGTATAAGAATTTAAAATTTCTAAAGAGCTATCTGTTGAGCCATCATTGACAATCAGAAATTCAAAATCGGTTAATGTTTGATTTAAAATACTGTCAACGGCTTGTCTTAAATACATTTCGGCATTATAAACAGGCATTAAAATCGTTATATCAAGGTTATTGCTCATACTTCTTTTTCAAATCTAAAAACATTAATAATTCAAAAATGATAATCACATTTAAATGCTCAAACCAATAATCCGTTAATAGCATTAATAGCATCATTATCAACAAATATTTTCCAGCTGTGAATTGCCTAAATCGCTTAAAGAAAAATAAGAGATAACCTACAACAAAAGCGATTATTCCTAAAATACCGTACTCGCCTGCAATTTGATTATACGCTGAAAAAGGTTCGGTAGATATGGAATGTTCCCCTGGGTCTTTCAGCCAATAATAACTAAACAATTTCAAGTGATTTTCCTTAAAATCGTTTGAAATATAATCAACTTGCTTGTTTAACGTTCTCTTTTCACCACCTTCGCCAACACTAAATCCTGAAATTCCAAAAGCAACCTTAGACGAAAATTGCCCTGCTCCGCTCCCGATAATAAAATGCGTAACAGAACTTGTAAGATATTGTAACGTTTCTATATACGAAATAACTTTCCCTGGGTATTTTTGCAAATTCGGTGGAGGAATTAAGTTGATAGAATCTTTGTATGTATCCATAACTTTATTCTTCAAATTCGTGTGGTAAGCGTGTAAATCAGTTTTAAATTGGTTTAATTTGTTAGCCGTTAAAGCATCTGTTTTGTTCTGATTATTGTGAATAATAATTTCGTCATACTCTTTATTGGTTGAGTTTTCGGGAATACCAAAACGTTCTAAAACGCTATCAAGGTCTTTCGCATTTTTTCCGAGTTCTTCAACAAGAACCTCTTTATTATCAGCAATTACAATGTCATTCAGACTTTTAGCTGATTCTTGACTTTTTTTAGGTTCTTTCGTAGTCTTTTTCGGTTGATTGTTTTTGACATTTGGCTTAGGAGGCTTGCTTATTGTTTTGTCATTAGCTATTCTATATGCAATGTATTTCGCTATTTTCTGATTTTTAATTTCTTCTTCATTCTTAGCTTTTATTTTCTTTAAAATAGGGTTGTCTGTATCTCCTTTTTCTGATGTCTGCAACATCTTTTGTGCATACTCAAAGTTATTCGGAGATACCTTTGTATAAAACGTAGCAATTACTAATAAAAAAAGTAATATGACGTATTTAACCGCTTTAATTCTGTGAAATAAAAGAATACTACCTAAAATCGAAAACAAAATCAGAACAGCGAGATTACTTGTAGTCATCAGTAACACAGCCAAACAAATTATAGAAATAAGATACTTTCGATTGAGTAAGAAATAAACAACGCCAAAGAGATTAAAAAAAGCATTGTGTAACGAATGCGTTCCAAATACACCACCGATATAATCGCCTGTTGCTCCGCCATACATGGAAATTCCTGTGAGCGGATTTAAAACTAAGCCGTCATAAGTATAAGGATTAATCGAGTCGATTTCGAACATTATTTCAATCATCTTGAAACCGCTAAAAAACGCATTTGTCAAAAATAACGCAACGACTGTGTTTTGAATTTTCTTAAAATCGGTATCCGATACAATGCGATTAATCTGAATAAGCGCAAACAATGAAACACCCCAAATAATTGATGATATAAGATTGATTTTTAAAATTGTTGGATGAAAGTCAAAAAGAGAAATTGCCGTTTGAATAATGATTATTCCTATCATAATCAGATAAAAAATCGGAAAATTCTTTAACTTGATACTTTTTAGAATAGTTGGTTTGTACAAAAATAATACGAGTAATCCTGCTAACTTAAATGTTGTGCTGACATTCAATATTAACAGCATAGCTAATAAAAGCCAAACATCAATTCTACACGTTATATATTTTTTTATTTTGTTCAGCATTAATTATTCTTTTCTTTATTGAAATTTTGCACTACTTCTTTATAAAAACTAATATGATCCTCAGCCGATTTCGCTATTGTAAATTTTTCCAATATGGTTTCTCTGCCTTTTTGAGCATATTTTTTTTGTAATCCTTTATGCTCCATCAACTCAATTATTTTTTCTGCAATTTCTTCGATGTTATCAGGGTCAATTAAACTGCCATTCTCACCGTCAATAATCAGTTCTTTACCTGATGCTTTTGATGTGTTTATCACAGGGCAACCAACAGCCAAAGCCTCTAATGGTGCTAAGGCAAAACATTCTGAATAAGAGGGAAATATCGCCGCAGTAGCACGTGACAATTCTTGAAAAAGCATTTCTCTACCCACATGACCTTTGAACTGAACTGTGTTTTGAGAAGTTTCGTTTAATAGTTCTTTTATTGCATTAATTTCCCCTTTTCCGTAAATTTCTAAAATGGCATCAGAATGTTTTTTAGTTACGATATTCCACGCTTGGGCGAGTTGGAAAATTCCTTTTTTCTTAATCAGCGTTCCCGTGAAAATAAATGTTTTAGCCTTTTTGCTTTCATCAATCTTAATTGATGGTGTTTCAATAGAATTATAAAGAATCTTAACACCTTGAGTATAGTTAAATAAACGTTTATTTACTGATTCCGTATAACAACTAACAGAAGACAAGGCATCAGCTCTTTTGTAAAGAGCTTTATCAACATTCAAAAACTTTTCCTTTCCAATGACCTTCATTTCATCACAAAAATAAGTATATGAACCATTTGATTTAACAACCAATGGAACTTTAAATTGAGGCCATTCAATATGAAAACCAATGTTAAACACAAAAGAACTCCAATCTTGGATTTCGATTATATCTATTTTCTTTTCTTCAATTAGTGATTTTATTTTTACTATAAATTTTTCAAAAGCTTTTTTCCCATTTAATCTTTTCTTTATAAAATCGGGCATTTTACCCATTACTTTATAAAAAAAGTTTCGGTTTTTGCGCCCAAAGTTTATTCCATATCTCAATCGGTGGACTTCTACACCTTGATCAATTTCGAAATCTTTTTCGCCGTAGTAATATGGATAAAGTCCAATAACAGTTACGCTATGCCCTTGACGAAATAATTCTCGTCCAAGCACTTGAACCATCGTTCCAATTCCACCATTTTTCCCTGGAGGATATTCATCACAGATAAAAAGAATATTCATTAACCCGTAGTGCATTATAAAAATAACAAATAAAAGTTGTGCATTCTGCTAAAAATC
>DAOMPZ010000096.1:0-9640 GCA_035445045.1 Crocinitomicaceae bacterium
CGCCAAATTTTTACGTTATCGTCTTCTTAGGGTTGCACATAACTTATTTATAAGTCCGAACCCGTCATCCCTTTGCTTTGTATTTCTGTTGCATTGGTCTGACTTTGTCAGTCTTTATTTCTACAAATGTAATAATTATTCTTTACAAATAATCAAAAGGACTTTTAATATTTTCAATTTGTTTTTTGGAAACGTGTGTATAAATTTCAGTTGTACGACTGCTGTTATGACCAAGCAATTCTTGAATGTATCTCAAATCTGTTCCGCTTTCCAATAAATGCGTTGCATAACTATGCCGTAACCAATGTAGAGTGACTGACTTCTTGATTTTTGCCTTTTCTAATGCTTGTTTTAGTACACATTGTAAACTTTTTGGAGAATACTGAATTCCAGGCTCTTGTCCTTCAAATAACCAAACTTTAGGTCGATATGCTCGATAATAATCTTCAATCATTTCTAAAATTTTGGGAGAAAGCGGCACAATTCTGTCTTTCCTGCCTTTACTTTGAAAGACATGCAATGTTAATCTGTTCCTGTTAATATCTTTAAACGTAATATTTAATAGTTCAGAACGCCTCAATCCACAAGCGTAAATCAAACTCAACATCGTGCGATGCTTTAAATTAATAGGTGCTGTAATAATTGCCTTTACTTCTTCCTTGCTCAAAACTCTTGGTAATTTTCGTTCCGTTTTTGGGCGATGAATTAAATCTACATCAATTTTTCTGCTTTCAACAATACGATAAAATAATTTTAAACCATTAACAAACTGATTTTGATACGTTGAGGATAATTTTCGCTCTAAAATGTAGGCGTTATTAAAGTGAATTACATCATCATTGGTAATCGCTGTGTACGACTTCTCATGGAAAAAATCAAAAAAGGTCTTGATGCAATCAACGTACGTTTTTATCGTATTCTCTGCATATCGCTTTGACTTCAACCAATCCGAAAATTGATTAATTTTTTGAACGGTCTCAACCAACAATCGCTCTTGATAATGCAACGGTAAACCAAACATTTTTCGATATTTATCTGTGTCGGGTAAATGCCAAACTTTTAACGTCCAACTGTATTCTCGACCCGATAATTTCTTAAACCGTTCTCGCAAATCTTCACGATTCGGAAATTCAACGGCAATTCTATTTTGCCCCTTATAGACGATGGTTTTAGCTGTGTACATAACTACTATTTGTCTGTTTGCACACTAAATATATACAAATATTTCACAAGTAAATTAACTTGATGTGTTTTTTTTTAGCAAAATAAGATTTACAAATAACACAATTACATAGTTGCAATACACTTATTTTCCATTATCTTCGTTTTGTTAAAACATAAATGAAAAGATTTCTGTTATTTGTTTTTTGTCTGCTGGCGAATGTTTGGGCTACAAATGCGCAAACAACATCGTTGCGTGAAAAAACGCTACACGTCAAGCAAGGTGAAGAAATACAGATTGACACCTTGACGATTTATCCGAATACATTTAAGGCTTTTTGTGGTGAAAATCAACTAACATGGGAAGATTACGACCTGAATTTAACCAAAGGAACAATCCGCTTTTTGAACCCATGTAACGTCGAAATTCGCTTGGAATATCGTGTTTTTCCAACTAATTTTTCCGAAACGGTCAAACGTCGTGATACCAGTTTGATTTTTGAGGAAAAGAAAGGACTTATGGAACATTATCTAACCGAGGCGACCACAAATAATTACGATTTATTTGGCACAACGACACTCAACAAAAGCGGTAGTATTTCACGTGGTATTTCCTTTGGAAACAGGCAAGATATGTCCGTTAATTCGTCGATGAATTTGGAACTTTCGGGAGAATTAACACCCAATTTAAAGGTTTTAGCCTCTATTTCTGATGCTAATATTCCCATTCAAGCGGACGGAAATACAAACAAATTACAGGAATTTGACAAAATTTTCATTCAACTGTACAACGACAATTTTAAAGTTATCGGTGGCGACTTTTGGCTCACACGACCGAAAGGTTATTTTTTGAATTACAACAAAAAAGCGCAAGGTTTGTACGGCGAATACAAATGGTTGGACAACAAGGAAAACAAATGGTCGGTAGCAGGTGGCGGTGCGTTTTCACGAGGAAAATACAATCGCCAAATTATTCAAGGTATTGAGGGAAATCAAGGACCGTATCGCTTGGTTGGTTCTGAAAATGAGAATTTTATCATCATTCTTTCGGGAACGGAACAAGTGTTTATCGACGGACGTTTGCTCGAACGAGGACAAGAATTGGATTATGTTATCAACTACAACACAGCCGAATTGACGTTTACCTCACGGAATTTAATCACAAAAGATAAACGGATTGTCGTAGAATTTCAGTATTCCGACCAAAATTATGCACGCTCATTGTTGCAGGCTTCGGCGGCGTATGAAACTAAAAAAGTAAACGTTTGGTTCAATGTTTTTTCGGAGCAAGATGCTAAAAATCAGACCATTCAACAAACGCTTTCGCCCGAACAAAAAATGTATTTGTCAACGATTGGCGATAATTTATCGGAAGCGTATATTTCGAGCATCGACTCGGTTGGTTTTATGGAAAATCAAAATATGTATCGCCTTACTGATACGCTTGGCTACGACAGTGTTTTGGTGTATTCTGTCAATCAAAATGTGGCTGTTTTCAGTGCGACTTTTACATTTGTCGGTGCAAATCAAGGCGATTATAAATTGACCAAATATACGGCTCTTGGCAAAGTTTATGAATGGGTCGCACCGATTAATGGTGTTCCACAAGGCGATTATCAAGCGAAAAGGGTAGTGGTTACACCCAAAAAACGGCAAATGGTCAACGCTGGAGCAAGTTATAAAATAACGAAAAATCTCGAAATTTCGAGCGAATTTGCCTACACCAAAAACGACTTAAACACGTTTTCCAAACTCGACAGCTTTGACGATAATGGCTTTAGTAACAAAACACAAATTGTCGGGAAATTTGGCTTGTCGAAAGATTCGGTTGACGGTGGAAAAAGGTGGATTTTAGAAACTAAAGGCGAATTTGAGGCATTGCACCGAGATTTTCAAGTGATTGAAAACTACCGTTCTGTTGAGTACGACCGTGATTGGAACACACGCAACAGAGGTTACAAAGGCAATCAACTAAATTCCAACATTCACACGAATTTCATCAACAAACGCCACGGAAATTTTTTGTTGAATGGAAGTCAATTTAGTATCGGAAGTGATTACACAGGTGTCAAAGGTGGACTTTCGGGGCGTTGGAATCAAAAAGGATTTAATGCGTTTTACGAAGCGAGTTACCTGAAAAGTAAAGGAATCGACGTAAATACGGAGTTTAACCGCCATAAAATTGATTTGTCACAAACGATAAAAGTTGTCAAAATCGGTGTAAAAGATGAATTTGAACGCAATATTTTCAAAGATAGTTTGGGCTTAAAATCAAATAGTTACCAGTTTTTTGATTATGAAACGTATATTTCAAATGCCGATACTGCTAAAAATTCGTTTAAGGCATTTTTTCGAGAACGTTACGACCAATTAACATCTCAATCTGCGTTGCAAAAAGCGACACACGCCCGAAATGTTGGTGGTGAATTTGCTATGAATAGCGTTAAAAATCAACGGTTGAATGTCATTTTAAATTACCGTCAATTAAAAATAAACGATACACTTTTAACAACGCAAACGCCTGAAAATACACTTTTAGGGCGTTTTGATTATGAAATTCGTTTGTTTAAAAATGCGTTGACATGGAACACATTTTACGAAGTTGGGAGCGGTTTGGAGCAACGCCAATTGTTTCAATACATCAAAGTTGCGGACGGACAAGGCGTTTACACATGGATAGATTACAACGGCGATGGTGTGAAAGATTTGAATGAATTTGAGACGGCACAATACCAAGACCAAGCATCGTATATCCGTGTTTATGTGCGGAGCAACGAATATACACGCACGTATTCCAACGAATTTAACCAAACCATTTCAATAAACCCCGACAGAATTTGGAACAACAAAAAAGGCGTGAAGAAATTTTTTAGCCGTTTTTCAGACCAAGCACGCTTTCGTATTTATCGCAAAACCAATCAATTAGATAAAACGTCGTTCAATCCATTTGCAACCGAAGTACGTGATACCTCACTTGTTTCAACCAATTCGACTATTCGTAATTCCTTTTATTTTAACCGTACCAATCCAATTTTTGGGGCAGAATATACCTTTCAAGATATTCGCAGTAAATCGCTGTTGGCAAGTGGTTTTGATGCTCGTACCAATCAATCACATGAGGTTAATTTTCACTTGAATATCAAACGAAAATTTACTTTAGAAGGACTTTTTCAATACGGAAACAAAAGTGTCGAGGCAGATTACACGACAGGTAGAAATTTCGATTACGACTATTACATGGTCAAACCTGCGCTTAGTTATCAGCCGTCAACGGCTTTCCGCTTGACCTACGAAACACGTGTTGCATCGAAATTAAATGTTACCTTGGAAAAAGCCGTTATTCAAGAATATGGTATGAAAGTTAAATACAATCGCTCTGAAAAAGGGAGTTTGCAAGCCTCATTTTCGTATGTTAAAATCAAATTTAACGGCAATTCAAATTCATCACTTGGTTACGAAATGTTAGAATCGTTGAAAGCAGGAAATAACTTTACGTGGGCAGTAGGATACCAACATTCGGTTTCCAAAAATTTACAACTTTCCATTCAATACAATGCCCGAAAAACCGAAGGAAATAAAGTTATTCACACCGCAGGAATGGAAGTGAGGGCGTTTTTTTAGAATACTAAAACTCTACTTCAAATTCACAAGCCCATTCAATAATGTTTCGCACTCGTCTATATATTTGTCCATTAAACTTTGAGCAGTATAAGTAAGGAATTGAATTGTTCCGCCAGTACCCGAATAATAATATCCATAATAGGTAAATTTAATTCCTTTTAATGTGCCATTCATTTGTAAGAACAACACCGTTAAGCCGTTTACATTGCGATATTCTTCTTTGACAACTTTGACATCGGGCGCAACACTTCGTGCATTTTCAATAGCAACTTCTTTCAAAGACTGAATGGGCATTTCAATTTTCTCTGTAAGAATTAAACTGTATAAATCTTCTTTTTTTAATTGAAGTGCATATTCTGTATCTTTATCATCGCCCGATTTTTCAAAAGACCATTTTTTAGGATCAATCCAAAATCCAAATGATGCTTTCGTGCTTTTTAGCAAAAACGTAGAACTTGCACCTTTTTTAAATATCTTCGGATTGGTTGGTATTTCTACATTTTCAATTTGTTTATACATAAATTCCCATGTTCCGTCAGCGTGTAATACAACTTCATCGCCATTTTCGGTAACTGCTTTTGTTTGTGCAAACGTAAAATTCAACCCTAAAACGCAACTAAATACTACTATACAATATTTCATTTCTATTTTGTTTTCTAATTATTAATTACCACTTCCAATTGGGTAAATCCAAAATTTTAATGGCTTTTTGACTTGCTTTTTCGTTCAAATCGGCTACCATTTGCGTGTAATTTTCGGTTGTTGCTTTAGGTAGGATAAACGTTTGTTTGTTCTTGAAAATAACAAGTGTTTCTTCGGGCAAATGAATAATTCTCAAAATGTCTGAATAGCGTTTTTCGGAACTTCCGCCTTTGTCTGTCGTTTTTAAATAATCGTCTGTAATTTCGAGTTGCGCTGTATGCCCAAACTGATTGGCATATTTCGATTGAATTTCATTTTCAAATTTCGCATGGTACATTCTGCGTATTCTGTTTGGGTAAAGAATAAACCACAAAATTCCGATAACAATAAAAATACTCCCGACAATGTAATTTTTCTCGGCAAAGAAATATGCACTCAACGCAATGTTTAGCAACATAATAAACAAAGGCTGTCTGCGTAATTTTGATTTGTATCCGTCTGTTTGACTGATGTGATAAAGCTGGAAATTTAAAAAATTCTGTTCCCCAACGGTATAAGTATATTTCATATTTGTTTAAAAATTCAAGTCAAATTTAAGGATTATTTTTTGAATAACGTGAAACTAAAAAATGGAGTAGGGTAAAAGTCTATTGTAAAATACAGTGAAACTCCACGATTTTGATTATCTTTGCGTCACAAAACAGAAAACGTGAAAACAGTTTATATTGTTCGTAAGGAAAATTTCAACGCTGCGCATAAACTTTGGCGTGAAGAATGGTCTATGGAACAAAATGAAGAAGTTTTTGGGAAATGCAGTAACAAAAATTGGCATGGACACAATTTTTTTCTGTACGTTACCGTTAAAGGTGTTCCCGATGCAAAAACAGGTTTTGTCATGGATTTGAAAAAACTCAGCCGTATAATCAAGGACGAAGTCATAGAGAAAGTTGACCATAAAAACTTAAATTTGGACGTTCCTTTTATGCAAGGTTTGATGCCTTCAACCGAAAATCTGATTATCAAAATGTGGGAACTATTAGAAAAACCCATTACGAAAGCAGGCGGAACGTTACACAAATTGCGATTAGAAGAAACAGAAAATAATTTTGTAGAATATTTTGGAGAATAATGTCCTAACGTCATAAAATCATAATGTCATAATGTCAAAAAAAACAGATAAAATAGCACGTAATTACAAAGAAATCATTTCGGAATTAGGCGAAAATCCCGACCGAGAAGGTTTGTTAAAAACACCCGAAAGAGTGGCAAAAGCCTTGCAATTTCTGACAAGCGGTTACGAAACAGACCCACGAGATATTTTGAAAAGTGCGCTGTTTCACGAAGATTATTCGGAAATGGTTATCGTGAAAGATATTGAAGTTTATTCGATGTGCGAACATCATGTTTTGCCGTTTTTCGGAAAAGCGCACGTAGCGTATATTCCAAATGGTAAAATTGTCGGTTTGAGTAAAATCCCCCGAATTGTCGATGCTTTTTCGCGCCGTTTGCAAGTGCAGGAACGTTTGACTTTGGAAATTCGGGATTGTATTCAAGAAACCTTAGAACCGCTAGGTGTAGCAGTTGTTATCGAATGTGCGCACATGTGTATGCAGATGCGTGGCGTTCAAAAACAAAATTCATTTACCACAACAAGTGCGTTTACAGGTGTTTTTATGGAAAATGAGCCAACACGTAAAGAGTTTATTCATTTAATAAATGCAAATTTACATTAAGCAGAAATCTTTAACATGGTAAAAACATTAAACTAAAAAATCAATAATTTAATAAATAAAAATCAACAAAATGGAAAATCAATTTAATTTAGAAGAAGGAGCGTTCTCAAAAGAGTTAACAAGAGAATTTTTCAAAAAAGTGTATGCGTACATGGGCTTGGCACTTTTAGTTTCGGGTGGTGTAGCGTATTATTTTGCGCAAAATCCAGCATTGTTTGCAAACTTATTTTTGACCGAAAGCGGTATTAGCCCTGTATTTTATGTGGTGATTTTTGCTCCCGTAGGTTTGGCGTTGCTTATTCAGATGAAAGCACAATCGTTGTCAACTTCGGTGTTAATGGCGTTGTTTTTATTGTATTCCGCTTTAATGGGCGCAAGTTTGAGTACAATCTTTTTCCAATACAGCATGGCAACGATTGCACAAACATTTTTTGTAAGTGCAGGTGCTTTTGGCGGAATGGCAATTTTAGGCTATACAACCAAAACAGATTTGACCAAAATGGGAAGTTTGTTGTATATGCTTTTTATCGGAATGTTCATCGCCTCAATCGTGAATATCTTTATGAAATCGGCTGATTTAAGTTGGGGAATTTCATTCCTTGGTGTGTTTGTTTTCACTGGTTTGACAGCATATTGGATGCAACAATTAAAATCTACAGCAAGCAACCCGATGTTGAGCGGTGTAGAACGTGATAAATTGGCGTTAATCGGTGGATTGAACTTGTATATCTTGTTTGTAAACTTATTCTTGTCGCTTTTGAGATTGTTCGGAAGTAGAGATTAGGCGAGTTAAGAGTACAGAGTGATGAGTGCAGACGTGAGTTTACCCTGTTTATTCCAATATCAATCTTTCGTTTTCCGTACTTTAAACGTAAAATGTTTTTGACTCAAATAACTGAATGTCACCACAATAACAATCGTTAGTAATTTGGAAATGGTCGGGTAAATGTGAAAATACTCCACAAAAATTTTCAGTAGTGCGTAATTCAAGAGTAAATTCACGACCACTAACAAAAAATAACGGAACAACTGTACACGACCTTTGATGTTCGAATCGACCCAAACCACATATTTCGACAGTAAAAAACCAATCGGAAAGGTGACAATAAATGCTAATAAAAAAGCCGCAATATAGGGCTCAAAAGCGAGTTTTTCGGTGATGTGTACGACTTGTTTCTTAAAAATAAAATTAAACGCAATAAAATACAAACCCAAATCCAACACCATATTAATACCGCCACAAGCAGCGTAATGATACGTTTGTTTGTTGAAAAAAGGTTTAAACAATGGATAAAAAATATCCAAAAAGCGAATGATTAAATTTCTCATTTATGCGCAAATTTTCCGAGGGCAAAGATAGCAGGAATTTTATCTAAATTATATGCTTTTTCTCGCCATTCAGCAACAGACATCGTTTGTATGCGCTCATTTAAGTTCGTCAAATCCGAACCAATACAAAGTAACGTATCGTCTTTTAATTCGTTCAACAAATCTTCAATCATGTTGTTGTTTCGGAACGGCGTTTCCATAAATAAATGCGTGATACCGAATTTGTTAGCCGAAAATTCTAATTCTTTAATTTTCTTAATGCGGTCTTTTCTATCTTTGGGTAAATAACCGTGAAACGTAAATTCTTGACCATTAAAACCGCTTGCAATCAACGTTAGCAAAATCGAAGAAGGTCCAACCATCGGGTGAACGTGAATGTCGTATTCGTGGGCAACAGCAACCAATTCTGCACCTGGGTCAGCAATGCCTGGGCAACCTGCTTCCGAGATAATTCCGACATCTTCGCCTTGTTGCAACAAACGGATAACGGGCATCACATCGTCCATTTTACTACGTTTGTTAATGACGAAAAAGTTCGCGTCGTCAATCGGAAATTCTCTGTCTAATTTACGCAAATATCGTCTTGCCGATTTAAGGTCTTCCACAGCGAATGTGCGTAGTCTAATTGCTAATTGCGCTACTTCCGCAGGAATAATATGTTGCGTTGTTTCGCTACCTAAAGTTGTAGGAATTAAATAAAGTTTGCCTTTAGCCATTTTGTTGTTTAAAATTGATGATAATTTGTTCCGTTGCCTCGTCTAACATTTTGTAAACGTCAATAAAACCTTGGTCGCCACCATAATACGGGTCGGGAACAATTCTGTTTTCTTCGGGATAAATAAGGTCTAAAATAGGAATGATTTTTTCTTTTTGTTCGGGTGTTTCGCACATATTTAGCACGTCCCAATAGTTATTTCTATCCATAACGTAGATAACATCAAACTCGTCCAAATCACGTTTAACGATTGGTCGGGAGCGCAAAAAACTTAAATCTGTACCGAATTTCTTGGCGGTCGCTATCATGCGTTCGTCAGGTTTTTGACCTTCGTGAATTGCTGATGTTCCTGCTGAATCGACACTAATCGGGAGTTTTTCTTTTGCTACTTTTTGGCGCAAAAGCCCGTCCGCAAGTGGCGAACGACAGATATTTCCCA
>DAOMPZ010000097.1:0-9434 GCA_035445045.1 Crocinitomicaceae bacterium
TGCATTGGTTTGTCCAGCGACAGGAGGCGTAATTCCTGTCACAGTATAAGTAATTCCTGCGCCATTTGCAGGAGCAGAAACAGTAATTGTCCCCGTTGCTATTGCACACGTTGGTTGTTGCGTAACGCTTGCTGTTGGTGGTGTTGTGGTTGTCAAAGTAACTGTGACAGGCGTACGGTTGTTATTGCATGATGTATTGTCTTGTGCATAATAGGTTGCTCCATTAGTTAAAACGGTACTTCCTGCTAATGGCGAACCACCTGATGCGTTGGCATACCATGAAATATTCGCACTTGACGGCTGTAAATCAGAAACGGTTGCACCACTACAAAAAGATTGTAGTGGGTCGGTAATGGTAGGAGCAGATGATTTACAGTCATCGCTTACGCCACTTTCTGCTTCGATGTAAAAATTAGATTGACTACCGCTTGAACCGTCAATTATCAATGTGTATTCTTCTCCAACGGTTAACCCTGTTAACGTATAACCGTGATTTTGAGAGTAACCACTTGCATAATTTTGTTTAAAATATTTGTCAAAACTTGGTATTCCGTTATACATTGACGAAAAACATCCTCCAGTGACGACTGCAAAATTAGAACAGCAATCCGTAGTAGTTTGACGAACAACAATTGATTCTTGTTTGTTTGACATTCCCGAAATGGAAAGTTTAACAGTCGTACTTGTAGCTGTAAATTTAAACCATGCCGCATTATTTTTTTGTGCGTCCCAATTAGAACAGCCTAATCCAACTAATTCAGAAGGCATTGGTACTTGTGATTGAGGATTGGGGTAACCTGCGTTTGTTCCCAAAATTATCTTTCCACTTGTTAAACAATATTTATCACTACACGATTGATTGGGTTTTGTTGTGCGAATATCCTCGAAAACAAAAGGGTCGCCAAAAACTAACTGAGAACTGATGTATTTTCTTGTGTATGTCGTACTTAAACCAGGGAAAGAAATTGTTACTGTCCAGTTGCCATTATGACTTCCCGTAAAGTTTCCATAACTGTTAGCAGTAGGCACTCTCCAATATCCAAAATTATAGGGATAAGCGTTTGAAACTGTATTGGAAGTTGTTGAAGCGTAGCCTCCAGGCGTGTACAATTCAGCATGATCTCGCAAAGTAATGTTAATATACTTTCTATCAGCATCTGTTGTAGTGCTACTGTTGTTAAAACTTGCTTGGTTTATAAGTGTAACAACTGTTCCACTTGGATCTGTTAAGGTAATGACTGCTCGGGTTAAATCTCCCGCATACATTGTTCCATCGCCAAACTTTAAATTGACTTGTCTTAAAACTTTCCCTGCAGGAACTCCCGAAACAGCAATTGTTGCTGTTTGTGCTGTAGCATTTGTAAAATTAAGTGGAGTGTTATTGTTAAAAGAATATGTTTGTGAAAATGTCAGGTTAAAAAATAGACAAACAGACAGTAAGGTAAAAACGATTTTATTCATATTTTCTTTTTTCTAATACAAGGGTCGTATTATAAACGATTTTCACGTTACTTAGTTGCTATCTTTTTGATTTTGAAAACCAACTTAAAATATAACTTACTTGTAATCAGCAACAAATTAAAATACAGCTTTAAAAATTTAAGGAAAAATTAATTCTCAATAACTACCTTGATATCTTTTGATAAACCATTCTGAACCAAATGTGAAGACAATCAGTAAAATAAGCCACCAGAAATCAATTAAGTTTTTTACGGTTTGTTCTTGGGTTTCCACAGGGCGAATGTCGTCACGAGTTGAAAGGTTGTCAATTAATTTTTTATAGTTCGCCAAACGGTAAAATTGACCGTGTGTTTGTGTGCTTAATTGTTCTAAAACGTCAAATTTAGCGGTGTTGTCAATCAATTCGATTTCGTTTGCCTCAATGACCAATTCGCCCGAAAGTTGATACGGTTTGTTTTCGATTTTAGTCGAGGCAATCCATTTGTAATTTCCAGCAGGAAGTTTTCCAAGGTTTAACGAATAATAATTGGAAACAACCGAAAAATCAAAAATTTGCTGTTTTCCTTTGCTGTCAATGAGTTTAAAATCTACATTTGCTTTGGTGGTTAATTCCATAGCAGCGTTGTAAACTTCTGCCTTGATAATAACAGGTTCGGTTGTGTTCGATTTTTTGGGAACGGTAACTTTAAACGGCGAATTATTCTTTTTGACCGTTAAATATTGTGCTGTTTTTTGAAAAATTTCGTCAAAAGCATTGGTGTTTTCGTTATTGCGGAAGTTTGCAAATTTCCATCGCCAAAGTCCTTCGCCTTGAATAACGCCAATTTTTACATCATTTAGTGTGTTGAAAAATAACTGTCCGTCTTCTTTTTGAACTTCTCCAACACCTTGATAAAATAATACTTTAGCATTTGGACTTAACTTCATTTTTCCAAAAACGGATTTTAAAGGTGGAAACGTTCGCAGTTGACGTACAGTTTCTGCCGAAAGTTCAAATAAGTCAAAGTTTTTGTTGAAAATCGGAACATTTTCGTCCGTTTGGTTGCTCGCCGAAAGATTAAAACCCAAACTTGATAAATCACGTCTAAAGTTCGATTGTGTGCCTAAAATTGCCAAAACAGGTTTTTTGTCGGCAATGATTTTAGATAGTAATTCGGCACTATTTCCCTCCAATGGATTGTGAAAAATAACAAGGTCATATTGGTCGGTTTTTTTACCCCAATCGGTCGTTGTTTTGATGTCAATTTTATTGTTTTTTTCTTTTTCCAAAACGGCTTTAATCGCTGCAATATCGGGGTGTGGCGCAGTTGCTAACATCAAAATCTTACGCATATCATCGACAACCTCGATGTAAAAACCTTGTTTATTGTTTTTGGTCGTGTATTCGTCCTTGACCGCATCAACGATAACTTGGTAATATTGAACGCCTTTCGCTTTTGCTTCGACTTCAAAATTGACCTTATAAAAAGCAGTATTTGATGAGGTGGTAATCGTTTGTGAGCTAATTGTTTTCCCTTGATTGACCAACCGTACTTGTAGAGTTTTTGCGCCCATTTTTGTCACTTCAATTAATGCCTCAACAGGAAAAGAATTATTGAGAAAAACAAAATCATTGCTTTGAACGTTCCGAACGATAATGTCTTTTTTAGTATTCGTGTCGCCAACAGCTAACGAAAAAACAGGAACATACGGCAAATTTACCGCTGTGTAAAGAGGGTGGTCGCCTTCGTTAAAATTTCCGTCTGAAATTAAGGTAATTGCACCAATATTATTGCCGTAAAATTGCTCGATAATACTCGAAAACCCTGCGGAAAGGTTCGTTTTGTCTTCGTTGAATGTGAGTGAATCTAAATTTTGAAAATGCGCTCCAACGCTGTAATTTTTGATAACGTATTGCGCTCCGAATTTGGTATTTAATTCCGTTAGATATTCGTTTATTTGTTTTTTGTAAACGTTGCTGTCCGCGTAATTATTCATCGACAACGAATTGTCAATCAGGTTAATAAGTATTGGTTTCTCCGATTTAGTTTTCGTCGTTTGTAGGAAAATACCCAAAAATAAAATGCCAATTAAAATTAATCCCAACGAACGAATACCGATTAAAGTCCAGCGAAGTTTACTGGAAAATTGCTTTCCTTCTTTTCCATTATACAGCCAAAAAGCTAACGCAAAAGCGAGAACAATTAATAAAATAAGGTATAAAGGTGAAATCTCACTAATAAACTTCATGTAGGATTAGGTGTTTTCGGATTAAAAAACGTATAAAAATGTTACACGGTAAAACATCGGAATACGTACACCTTTTGCAGTTTTGGCAATGTAAGACAGTCGCATCGGTGAATTTACATCGTTGATAACATCGAAATTTAACCCTGCGTTAATGCGAAAATGGTCGCCAATTTTTCGGGATAACCCTGCAGATAAAATCACAGCAGGCGAAACTGCACGGAATTTTTTTGCTCCGATTTTATAATTGTAAGGCGTAAAATAAGCCTCGACATCAACACCTGCGTAAAGCCATTCAATAAAACGATAATGGGCAAAACCGCCAAAACCAAAAATATTTGATTTTGCTTTGATACCGTAAATGTTACTCCAATGATTGATAAAACGCAAAGAGGGTCCGACAGAAAGATTGTCAACAACTTCGTAACCTAAGCGAGGTGCAAGATTGAAACTTCCACCAGTTGATGATACCCAAAAATTGATGTCACTACCAACTTCGATAGTTCCTTGTTGTCCAAAAGACAAACTTGAAAGTGCTAAACTGCAAATTAAAATTAGTTTTTTCATTTGTTTAATTTAATTATTCCTGAATGTTCAAAAATACGTTCTTCTTTGATTAAAAATTGAATTAACGCCACAACGTCATTTCTATTGTTCAAGTCAAAATTAGTGTAAATTTCGTCAATAGACGTTTCTTTTTGCGCCAAATTTAAAATTATTTCTGTTGCCTTGGTCGAATCAAAGGTTTTACTTTGATTTTTACAAACATCACATTTGCCACATTTAGGCACATTTTGACCGAAATAATTGATAAGAAACTGCGAGCGACAAACCGTAGTTTCGGTAACATACTCTTTCATTACTTTCCAACGATTTTGCACTACTTCTCTGCGTACTTGGTACAACTCGCTGTCTATGCGCAAATTTTCCAAGGGTAAACGTTCCTCGATAAACGTTACAAGTGGTAAATCCGTTTTCCAACTGATATCAAGAATACCGTGTTGCTCCAAATATTTGAGTTTTTTTTCTAATTCTTGACCGTTGATTTTTAAGCGAGAAAGTGCATTACTTTCTTGAATGTCCATATATTCATCAAAAACACCAGGGAAATTTCGAGCAAGATAAGTCGTCAAAGGAACGAAAGAATCATTTTGCAACTGAAAACCATACAAAGTCGCATTGTTGACGGCAAATTTTACTTTTGTTGGGTGATAAACACTTTCCGAAAACGTCAGATAACCGTTTAATTCAAGGAATTTCAACGAATGATAAACGTTCAGATAATCTTGTTTATAAACATCGACAAATGCCCGAATATCAAAAGGATACGTTTCGCCTTTTCCTGAACCAATCGCAATTTTCAAGAAATTACAGAGCAGTTGATAGGTACTTTTGATAACTTCTAACGGTGGAAATTGAATAGCAATTTGCCCGTCCATTTCGTCAAATTCAGTACCGTTATAAAAGACAAACGTCCGTGCTGGAAATCCGTCACGACCTGCCCGACCTGCTTCTTGAAAAAGTGCTTCGGGATTGTTCGGAAATTCATAATGCGCCACAAAACGCACATCTGGTTTGTCAATTCCCATTCCGAAAGCGTTGGTTGCAACCATAATTCGAAGGTCGTCATTCAGCCATGCTTTTAACATCTGCGACCGACTAAAAGCGTCCATGCCACCGTGATAAATTCCAACCTTTTCGTTCAATGCCAAAAAATGTTGAGCCAATTGCTTGACACTTTTTCGAGTTTGACAATAAATAATACCTGTTTGATTGGGAAAACTTGTTAAAACACGTTGAATAGCCTTAAATTTGTTCGGAACTTTATAAACCTCATAACTGATGTTCTCTCGAACAAATGGAGCTTCAAAAACTTCGGGATTACGCAGTTTTAATTGCTTGATAATATCTTGTTTGACTTGTTCGGTAGCTGTTGCCGTAACTGCCATTATCGGAACATTCGGGTGATGTTCACGCAGTTCGTGAATGTCTTTGTACGGCGGTCTAAAATCATGTCCCCATTCGGAAATACAATGCGCTTCGTCCACGACGATTAACCCAACTTTCATCAGTTTGAATCGCTCAATAAATAGTTTGGTTTTCAGTCTTTCGGGCGAAACGTAGAGAAATTCAATACCGCCAAAACGTGCATTGTCTAGTGTAATGTCAATTTCACGATAGGTCATCGCACTTGTGATGGCTTTGGCTCGAATACCTCGTTTTTGCAACTGTAAAACTTGGTCTTCCATTAATGCAATCAAGGGAGAAATAACGATACAAATTCCCTCACGTGCTAAGCCAGGTACTTGAAAACAAACTGATTTTCCGCCACCTGTCGGGAGCAAAGCCAACACATCTTTTCCGTAAATAGCCGTATCCACAATGTCTTCCTGTAACGGTCGAAATGCGTCGTATTTCCAAAATTTGAATAATATTTCCCTGCTTTGTTCCAATTAGTGTTTGATGTTTTAACAAAAGTAGTAATAAATTCACTATCTTTGCAAGAAAATTCAAAAAGTATGTTGGAAACAAAAGATATAAAAATTACCAAGGTAACAAAATCAAGAGTGAACGAAATTGATTGGGACAACTTAGCCTTTGGAAGTGAATTTACAGACCACATGTTGGTAATGAAATACGATAACGGAAAGTGGGAAACACCCGAAATTCTTCCTTTTGGAAATTTACCGATGCACCCTGCGACTTCTGTTTTTCATTACGGACAAGCACTTTTTGAAGGGTTGAAAGCCTATCGCCAAGTAAATGGCGACGTAACGATTTTCAGACCTAACATGAATGCTATTCGTTTTAGAGAATCGTGCGAACGTATGTGTATGCCTGTGGTTGAAGAAGAACAATTTGTACAAATGTTGTTGGATTTTGTGTCGTTAGAAAAAGAATGGGTTTCTGACAGAGAGGGCTATTCGCTGTATTTGCGCCCATTTATGATTGCAACCGAGCCACACGTCGGAGTTAAACCATCTGATTCTTATTTGTTTATCGTTTTTGCGTGTCCTGTTGGGCAATATTACAAAGAGCCTGTAAACATTAAAATTGAGGAGCATTATACACGTGCGGCACAAGGTGGAATTGGACGAACAAAAGCAGCTGCAAATTATGGCGCATCGTTGTACCCTGCGCAATTAGCAAAAGAAAAAGGTTATCATCAACTTTTGTGGACAGACGCAGCAACACATGAGTATGTAGAAGAGTCAGGAACGATGAATGTGATGTTTGTTGAAAACGGAAAATTGATTACGCCTTCGGAAGAAAATGATACGATTTTAAGAGGTATTACCAAAAGAAGTGTATTGGAATTAGCGCAATCTTGGGGCGTGGAAACAGAAGAGCGTTTGATTAGCGTAAAAGAAGTTCTTTCGGGAATTAAAGACGGTTCATTGACAGATGCTTTTGGCGCAGGAACAGCAGCAACGATTGCTCCGATTGCTAAAATTGCTTATAAAGATGAGGTTTACGAGTTGCCTGCAATTGAAACAAGAGAGCTATCCAATAAAATTGCTCACACGATTGACGCAATAAAATTGGGACAGACGGAAGATATTTTTGGCTGGAACTTTAAAGTTAATTAAGTTAAAATTTTAAAAAAAGGCAACTAATTTAAAAACGTTGCGTTTAAGTTAACAAATATTATTAAATATGCGATTTTGTTTATTCATCTTTTTGATTTTCAGTTCATTTTCAATTTTTTCACAAATTAACAATAAGACTCTTTTAGAATCTCAAAGAAAAACTTTTTATATAGATGGTAAAGACCATTTAGAGATAGATAAAACCTATTCACTTGAATATGGAGCAAAATTACCTGCTTTAGTGAAAAAAGAAACAAGTGGAAATTTGATTTTTTTTACCTATAAAACATACATGGGTTTAAACGATGCTAATCGTGAGCGCATTATGGAACGATTAACAGTTTCTGTACCAGCTATTTTGTCGATTAGTAATGATGGTGATGAAATACGAGTTAGTTTTTCAACGACAGCAACATCGGAAGATTTTCTTGAACTATTCCGTTTGACTGGGTATAGTGGATATGAAATAATGAACTAATGATGAAAAAAATAATTGTTTTATTTAGCTTTTTAATTGCTTTTCAGACTACATTTTCACAATGTAATATAAATACTTCTATTTGTAGTGGAGCAAATGCAGGGCCGTTTACCTTTACTAACAAGGGATCTGCTGTCAGTACGTGTTTGGATTGGTTGACTACTACGAATGCAGCTTATATTATTTTGAATATTTCGGGAAGTGGAAATTTGAATATGCTCATTAATGGAAATTCAAGCTCTGGCTTTTTAGATGTTGCCGTATTTAATATTCCTTCAGGACAATCGCCTTGTACAGCTATTCAAAGCACCTCTAATCAGATTTTATGTAATTATGCATCAAGTTCTTCGGGGTGCGCTCAATTTGGTGGTCAATTCAGTTGTCCATCTAATATTGGAACTGTAAATGTTACTGCTGGTCAACAATTAATGATTGTGGTTGAAAATTGGTCGGGAAATTCGACTGACTTTACTTTGCAAATGTCAAGTGCTCCTGGTAGTGCAGTAGCAGGTTTGCCTGATGCAACGATAACTCCTGTTGGAAATTTATGTGTTTCATCTGCTCCTGTTCAGTTAGCTGCTGTGAGCATGGGAGGAACATGGAGTGGAACAGGTGTAAGCCCAACAGGTTTGTTCAATCCAGCAACGGCAGGTGTTGGTCAACATACCATTACATACAGTGTGGGAATTGCACCGTGTAATGCAACAAGTACAGCGGTTGTTAACGTTACAGCAGACCCTGTTGTGAATTTGGTTAGCAATGCACCTGTTTGTGAAGGAGAAACCTTAACGATTGCCCCTGATAGTACGATTAATGGTATTTATTCATGGACAGGTCCAAATGGATTTACATCTTCGCAATCTGCGGTTTTAATTCCAAACGCAACGGCAGCTGACGGAGGAACATATACGTTAGGAATTGATATGTGGGGTTGCTCGGCATCGGGCTCAATTAATGTGGCGATTAGTCCGCCTGTGACGATTGCTTTGACAACACCGCAACCGCTATGTTTAAATGATAATGCAGTTACTTTAGCGGCAACAGTAACACTAAACGGAAATCCAATGCCAAGCAATGGTATTTGGTCGGGAGTAGGTGTTACGGATTCTATTAATGGTGTTTTTAACCCAACGGTGGCTGGAGTAGGAACACATACTGTAACTTATACGGTCAGTGGGTTTTGTGGAAATTTAGCCACAGCAGATATTGTCGTCAAACCCCACCCGAGTTTAGGGTTATTTTCCAATTTAACGGTTGGCTGTGAACCTTTGCAAACAACAGCAACTGTTTCGGGCAGTACAGGTATTGATACCCTTTTTATTGACTTTGGAAATGGGACGTTCGGCGACTCTTTAGGGAATTACAATTTAACTTACACAAACCCAATTTGTTATGATGTTAAAATTTGGGCAAGTAGTCTAAGCTGTACGACAGATTCTTTGTTTACTAATTTCTTCTGTGTACAACCAAACCCAGTTTCTGAACCCGATGTGGTGCAAGGAACGGCGACCGAATACGACCCTGACTTTGTGTTTATCAATAATTCGACAGGTGCAACAGGTTATTTGTGGGATTTTGGCGATGGAAAAACATCGACTTTAAAAGACCCTAAACATTCGTATAAAAATGAACCAGGGGAATATGAAGTGACGCTAATTGCCACGAGTGATTTTGGTTGT
>DAOMPZ010000098.1:0-9401 GCA_035445045.1 Crocinitomicaceae bacterium
AACATCACAATAAATGTCAATGTCCTTGTCATTCAGATAATTAAACGGTCGCACGTCGTCCAAACCTGCGAGGTGGTCTTTGTGTTCGTGCGTAAACAAAATACCGTCTAAATCTTTTACGTTTTCACGCAACATTTGGTAGCGAAAATCAGGACCAGCATCAATCGTGTAATTTCGTCCGTTGATTTCAAGCAAAACAGACGAACGCAACCGTTTGTCTTTCATATCTTTAGATTGACAAACATGACATTCACAACCAATTAATGGAATACCTTGCGAAGTTCCTGTTCCTAAAAACGTTACGTTGAAAGACGAAAGACTCATTATGCTTTTTTCTGTAACAAGTATCTCACAAAGATAAGCGTCCAAGCCAAAATCATCATCAAACCACCAACGGGCGTAATCAACGCAAACGCTTTTCCGAGGTCAATTCCATGCAATTGTTTGGTCGCTAAAAAGTAAATCGAACCCGAAAAAAACAACGTTCCAATCCACAATAAATACATCGGTGTTTTTAATGTAAAATAAAAGTGATTTTGAATTCCTGCTAAAATTAACAAGCCAAAACCTGCGTACATCTGCAAGCGCACACCTGTTTCAAACGAGGCAATTTTGTCATCGGGCAAACCTGCTGTTTTCAAGCCATGCGCAGCTATTGAGCCTAAAATAATTCCTACTGCTATCAGGAACGTTCCCGATAAAATCAATTTTCGTGTCATTTCTTGTTTCATTGCATTAAAATTTTTGCGTTTTCTACGGCTGCCGAATTGACGTTTTCGCCACTCATCAATCCTGCTATTTCTACTAATTTTTCTTCGCTATCTAATTGTTTTACAAACGTTTGCATCACTCCGTTCTGTTCGGTTTTATACACTTTAAAATGGTGTTGACCTTTGGCAGCAACTTGTGGCAAATGCGTAATTGAGAACAACTGCATATTTTGTCCCATTTCACGTAACATCTCCCCTATTTTTAGCGCAACTTCGCCCGAAACACCTGTGTCAATCTCATCTAACAACAAAGTTGGCAATTTTACTTTTTCTGAAAGCAAGCGTTCCAAACTCAACATCAATCGGGATAATTCGCCACCGCTCGCCGCTTTGTCAATTGCTTTCGGTTCACTGCCTTTGTTTGACGTAAATAATATTTCGATTTCCGTATTTCCTGTTTCGGAAAGTGTGTCGGTTTTAGTAAGTTGTATTACGAAACGTGCGCCGTTCAATTTGAGTTGTTCCAACAAATTTTCCACGTTTTTTTCAATCACATTTTTCATACTAACTCGCTGTTGATGAATGGTGTCAGCTTGTGTTTGTAACGTTTTTGAAAGTTGTTGATACGTGTTTTTTAATTCGTTTAATTCACTTTCTAATTGCTCGGTTGACGAATTAGATGCCAAATAATTTTGTAGAATTTCCGCTAATTCAACTTGTGTTTTAACGTGATGTTTCGTTAATTGACGGTTATAAAAATCAAGTTGACTTTCGAGCAACGTTTGTGTTTCGCCATCTATTGAAATCGTTTCGGCGGTGTCGCTTGCATCTTCAGAAATGTCTTGTAATTCTGAAATAACAGCTTGCAAACGGTTGTTAAATTCCGCTAATTTTGGGTGTAAATTTTGTGTTTTATTGAGCTGTGAAACCAACTGACGTAATGGACTGATAATTCCGTATTCTCCGTCTAACGAGGAACTTACATTTGCAAATTGTTGAATTATTTCCGTTGCATTTTCCAATTGATTTAATTGCTGTTCAATTTCCTCAAAATTCGTATTTTCCAACTTTAACGCCGAAAGTTCCTCAATTTGAAATTGCACATAATCCGTATCTTTTAACTGCTGTTGTAATTGTTCTTCCAACTGCTGAATTTTCGCTTGTAACTGTTTCCACGCTTTAAAATCAGCTTGGTAATTTTTCAGTTGAACACCTGCCAAATCATCGACTAATTCCAACTGAAATTTCTTTGATTTCAGCGAATACGTGTGATATTGCGAGTGAATTTTGATTAACTGCGAAGTCAATTCGTTTAAAACAGCCAACGAAACAGGCGTATCATTGATAAACGCACGAGATTTTCCATTTGATGCAATTTCTCTGCGAATGAGCGTTTCTTCGCTAAAGTCCAAATCATTTGCTTGAAAAAAAGGTTGAAGTTTCAATTCTTTCAAGTCGAAAATCGCCTCGACAATCGTTTTTTGACTGGCATCACGAATAACGCCATAATCGGCACGTTCGCCCAAAATTAAATTTAACGCTCCTAAAATGATTGATTTTCCCGAACCCGTTTCGCCTGTAAAGACAGTATAACCACTTGAAAAACAAATATCTAATTCTTCAATTAAGGCAAAATTACGAATATGGAGTTTGGTTAACATCAGTTCAAAATTTCCATGTATTGCGCCGAGTTAACAGGGTCTAATTTTTTGAGCAAATTCACGATTGCCGTTTTTTCTTCTTGCGTTGCATCGCTGTAAAGTGCTTTCAATTCGTTTTTCTTACCTTGGACAAAAACCATGATATTTATCGAATTGGGGCGAGATTGTGCAATCGGCGAAAGTTTGTCGAGTGCGTTGTAAATCGCTTTTAGTCCATCAGTATATTTTTCGTACAACATATCCGTTCCTTTGCGGTGATAATCGTAATAACAATCACGTAAAGGTTCAAATAATTGACTTAATGTATTATCAATCAAGTTGTAACGGCTTTTCTTTTTCGGGTCGTTGTTTGACCAACCTCTGTCGCCAGTCGATTGTGCCAACTGAACAATGTTAAAGGCTTGCTCAAAATATTTCGTTCCGCCTTTCGGGCTGTATGAATCGTAGTCCAAGCCTAACATATAATAAGCGTAAAATGCTAAAATCGACGATAAATTACTTCGGAATTGATTGGGCGCAAAGTCGATAATCGTATTACGTTGAAACTGAATATTCGCACTTTCATCAATGTGTTTGAACAAAATCGTGTTGTACGAACTGTTGAAAACAGGTCTTGACAACTGCACTTGCATCGTTCCTTCGTAAACGCCTTGTGACGGAATACGTGAAACTTGAAACTGAATGTTGCAGTTCAAACGTTCTTCTAATTTAAAATTATCGTCTGTCCATTTTGTGTCGTTCATAAAATTCTGCATCACGACTTTTAGTTCGTCCAAAATTTCTTTATCAACGGTCGTAACTTCCAATTTTGCGTTGGTCGTAACCGAAACTTCACAATTTAATTCTTGAGCAAATAAACTTCCTGCGGAAATAAATAAGCTAACTATCAGTAATTTAAACTTCATAATTTTCAACTATATATGAAACAATGTCTTTCGCAACTTCTTGCTTTTGTTTTAACTCAAAGCTACTCATTTTATTGTTTCTATCAATTATTTTTATCTTATTTGTATCGAAACCAAAACCTGCGCCTTTATCTTCCAGCGAATTTACAACAATTGCGTTTAAGTTTTTCACTTCGAGCTTATTTTTTGCGTATTCGTCTGCATTTTGTGTTTCAAGGGCAAAACCAACAAGGTATTGATTCTTTTTCACACTTCCTGCCCAACTCAAAATATCGGGATTTTTAACCAATTCAATGCTAAATTCGTCGGCTTGTTTTTTTATTTTTTGGGTTGCTACAACTTTAGGTTTATAATCTGCAACGGCGGCTGAAAAAACACCAATATTACATTTATCCCAAATTTTCTGAACTTCCAACAGCATTTCATCAGCGGAAACAATATCAATTTTTGTCAAATTTAGGTGTTCCAACTGCAATTTTGTTGGCCCCGAAATCAAGTTGACTTTTGCGCCACGACTTAAAAAAGAACGTGCAATTTCATAACCCATTTTTCCTGTCGAGTGGTTGCCAATAAAACGCACAGGGTCGATTTTTTCATGCGTTGGACCAGCGGTTATCAACACTTCAACACCATTCAAACGATTGGCATCTTCCAAAAACTCGACTACAAAATCACCGATAAATTCGGGTTCAGGCATTCGTCCTTGTCCTTGCAAACCACTTGCTAAAAAGCCTGTTTCTGCTGGAATAACAAGCACGCCTGCTTTTTCCAAAAGAGCGATATTTTCTTGAGTTGAGGAATGTTGATACATATCCAAATCCATGGCTGGAGCGACAATAACAGGGCATTTTGCAGACAGATACGTCGTCAAAAGTAAATTATCCGACTGACCGATTGCCATTTTTGCCAAGGTGTTTGCTGAGAGCGGTGCGATAATCATCACGTCTGCCCACAACGCCAATTCGACATGGTTTGTCCATTCGCCGTTTTCTTCATCAAACAATTCAATTGCCACAGGATTTTGCGACAAGGTTGACAAGGTTAAGGGCGTGATAAAGCTACAAGAGGCAGGAGTCATAATTACTTTGACTTCTGCCTCTAATTTTTTAAAATATCGAATTAAGCTCGCAATTTTATATGCTGCAATTCCTGCCGTTACACCAATTAAAATGTGTTTACCGCCAAGATTATTTCTCTTCTTCGGGTCTTCTGACATAAATTTTATCTTCCAACATTTCCGTCATCGCCATAGATGTTACTTTCGGAAGTCTTTCGTAAAATTTAGAGATTTCAATTTGCTCACGATTTTCAAAAACTTCTTCCAAATTGTCCACTGACGATGCAAAATCTTGCAATTTACTTGTCAATTCTTCTTTCATCTCAGAAGCAATTTGATTAGCCCTTTTTGACATAACCACAATAGATTCATAGATGTTGTTTGTCTCTTTTTCAAACTTAATCGCATCTCTTGTAATGATTGAGCGTTCTGCTTTGCTATTTTTAAAGTTCATAACTTTTATTAATTATCTCGTTTATTTTCAGAAATTCAAAGAGCAAAAGTACATAAAATTTTTTAATTGTATTTCGTTTCGTTGATTTTGTTTTTCTTTTTTACTTTGTTTTCGTCAAAAGTAAACAAAAACCTCGTCGCCGTAATATTTTTCAATCATTATACGGATCCATAATTCCACTTGATTTATGCCCTTGTTTAATTTCTAATTGTCCTTTATTAAAACTAGTATAAATTTCATTCGAATAAATGTATTTACCGTTAGGCAACTTGAGTATATATCGCAATTTTGTATGGATTTTTCCTCTGAATTTAGGAATGTTAAATTCCCAATATTCGTTTTGTTTTAAATAAACACTATGATAACTGTTACCACACCAACTACTAGGCAAATATTCTATTGGTTTCCATTGTTCTTTATAAAACACTTCTGCTATAACGCTAAGTCGGCTATCAGAAGCTCTAAGTTCTATAATCGTGTCAGTTGTATTTGCAATGTATAATGTGTAGCCATTATATTTATTATTGATTATTGTCGTTCGATTGGTGTCAATTTTTAATGATAATTCTCTATCAGAAAAAGATAAATTCTCATCTATCTTTTTGGGTAAATTATCTGAAATAGCAAAACCACCAAGGGCTGTTGTGTCCATTATACTTGAGCCTGCATAAATCTGTCCACGAAGCATAAAATTAATATTTAAATCTTGTTTCCGTTGCCCGAAAATTGTAGAGCCTAAAAACAAAATTATCACTAGTGCTAATATCGTCTTTCCCATAAGTTGGATTATGTAATTTGAAATAAAAAATATGTTTTAAAATATGTTTTATCGAGTAACCTCAAATCGTCTCCACCAACTTATTCAACTTTGTATAGTAGCCTTTAACTTCTTTTAAATAAGTCGTATTTGGAAATTCGGCAACGAAATTAAGATAGCTTTCAATGGCTTTGTCGATGCGTTCTTTCTTTTTTTCTTCTACGCTGTTGATAGCCAAAAGATAGGTGTTTTTCACTAAAATATAGTATGCCTCTTCACGGTTTAAGGAAATCGGGTATCGGCTTAAAAAATCAGACGAACTTGCGACCGCCGCTTTGTAGCGTTCCATATTGGAATACAATTTAACAGCCTCAAATTTTTTCTTTTCGATTTTTCCGTATAGCGTATTCAACAATTTGTTGCAATCTTCGACGTATTTCGAGTCGGGATAACTCTCTACAAAATGCTGTACCGCCTCAATTGCGACTTCGGTATCCGTTTGGTCTAAATTATATGTCGGCGAAAGATTTGCCGCACACACCGCCGAATAATACATCGCCTCTTCAGCATAGTCAGAATATGGAAAACGCACCACGAAATTGGACAAAAAGTAATTTCCCATAGAATAATCGCCCATAAAATAATAGCCTTTTCCTAAACGAAAATACGCCAATTCGCCCTCACTTCCTTTCGGTGTATGTTGGTAAATTTGTTCGTATAAAGCTGTTGATTTTTCGTAATCGCCTTGCGAGTAGTACAACTCTGCATAACGTGTTTTTTCGGCGTAATCGTCTTTTCGCAACGTTTCATTGTACGTAGCACACGCTACCAAGGTAACAAACAAGGTCGCAACAAGCGAAATACTCCAAAAACGAGAACTTTTCATAGACTTTTTAAAATGGAACGCAAAGATACATTAAAAATTGCATTATCTAATGCGTAACGTTCTTCCAACTTGTAAAATCGAATTTTGACGCAAACCGTTTAATTGACAAAGTTTTGCGATTGTCGTATTATTACGTGCTGCAATTTTCGACAAAGTGTCACCCGATTTCACTTTATAATAACTTTTTGCAGCTGTCGAAGGTGCTTTTGTTGCTGTTGTTGGAACAGCAACCGCTGTAACGTACTGTGTATTTTCGTGAAGTTCGTCGTGGTTTCCGTCAATATTATCGTGATGATGATGAATATCTCTATCCGTTGGCGTTGCATTCGGGCGAAGTGTACGACTACAAATCAACAAAGTATCTTTTTTCAAGGCTTTTGTTGTAAAATCAATAATTTCTTCGGGATTAATGGTCATGTCGTAAAAACGTACTTCAAAATGTAAATGTGGTCCTGTCGAATGCCCTGTTGAACCGCCCAAACCAATCAAATCGCCTGCTTTTACCTCATCGTTTACTTTTACTTTTAACTTAGACAAATGTGCATAATATGTTTCAAGTCCGTTGCTGTGGCGCACCACAACCAAATTACCATAACCACCTCTATTATATTCGGCATAACGTACTTTTCCGTCCCAAACCGAAACAACAGAATCTCCAATACGCAACCCCAAATCAATCCCTTTATGAGGGCGTTTTCCACGATGTTTATACTCTGAAACCACTGCTCCCGAAACAGGAATGAAGAATTTACTATTTACGTTTAAATTTAATGCGATTGTATCTTTAAAATTAGCGTCCAAACCGTATTTTTCCGTCATAGAAAAACACGTATGTGTATTCCACGGTTGTGGTTGCGTGATATTTTTGGTCGCCAAATATTTTTGTAATTTAGGATTCATCACACCGTCAAATGGAATTTCATCTATATTCTGCCAAGAACGGTCATCGTAAATTATCATTTGCTCCCCTCTTTCGTTGATAATCGTGTCAATTGGAGTTTGGGCAAAAAGATTAATAACAGCAATGAATGCTAAAAAAGATGTTGTTGCAAACTTCATAAATACCTACTTTTTTGTCTTCGTTTTTATTTTCGGTTCGCAAGGTAGGTATTATATTTTGATTAGCGGTAAAATCAAATACTAATAAAGTGTTAAAGTATCATTTTAAATCCTGAACATCACCAATAAACAAGTCGTAAAGCACGTGTTCATTGGGTTTAATAACGTCTAACAATCCTTTTTTGCCATACGCTTGGTCGGGTGGAACGACAATCCACAATCTATCCATTTTGGAAACACCAAACAATGCTTTTTTCAGTCCAATAACAATACCTTGGTCGTCAAAACGGAAATTATACGGAGCACCGTTGTAATGACTATTCACATATCGTGGATTGGACGGCGTGCTGACCACATAATCATACATAATTTCGCTGTTTTCGGTGGCTTTTTGGTCGGCATATTTTTTTGATGCTGCCAAGACCCAAACTTTTGTTCCGTCCACTACTCTATCAGGTTCGATTTCTTCTAAAACTTTGATTTTGAGAATGTTTTTCGCATCGGGCGGAATTAATCCTTTTATTCCTGCTTTGCCACGTGCCAATTCACTCGGAATGGAAACTTCTGCAAAATCGCCAATTTTTAATTCACGCAAAGCGATGTCCCAACCTTTCGTTTGAATTTGAAAACCCAACAAAAAATGCACCCATTTGCGGTTGATAATTTTACTTCCGTCAACGACTGTTCCGTCTTCGAGCAATACTTCATACGCAATTTTGTAAGCGTGATAATCTTGTAATTTTGCGCCTGTTCCTTTTTCAAACCATTTGATAACAATGCCGTTATCCATTTCTAACTTATTGACTTCGGGCGTTTTAATTAATAAATTTTCATTGCGATACGCTGAATCTTTCACGCCTTTCAGTTCTTCGTTGACAACTGTTGTCGTGTCTTTGGTGTCCACTTCGTTATTCTTAACACCTTTAATATTGCACGCAACAAGACCGAAAAATGTCGCTATAAAAAGTAAGTTTATTTTTTTCATTTAATTGAAATTAATTCTAAATCTATCACTAAAACGGAAAGTGGTGGAATTTTATCCATATCACCCACTAATCCATGCGCCAAATGGCTCGGAACAATCAGTTTGCATTTGTCGCCAACGTTCATTAATTTAATTCCTTCTTGCACTCCCGATTCGATGTCTTCTTTGTCAATTTTATAATAATCCGCTCTGTCCAAATCCGATTGATAACAAACTGTTCCGTCCAACAAGCTGATTTTAAAATTTACTTCGGCAATTTTTCCTGTTTCGGCTTTCTCGCCATCTCCTTTTTTCAAAAAAGCAATGCGCAAACCTGTTCCCGTTGCTTCAAATTTCAAATTTGGATGTTGGTCGATAAAAAGTTCGATGTCAATGTCTTCCTCTTGAGCTATTTCTTTACCCAAATTCGTTGACATTTCCTTGTTCCAAGTGATTTCTTTTTCTGCTTTGGGTTTACATGCTACCAAAAAAAACAGTAAAATAATAATGCTATTCTTTATCCAAAAATTCATAGACTTTTTCTTTAAATAACGCAATAGCATCGGAAATGTTGCCGTCAAAGCGACCACCTGCGGCATTAATATGTCCGCCACCGTTGAAATAATTTTGGGACAATAAATTCACTTTGTTGTTTGTTCCTTTGGAGCGAAATGAAATTTTCACGTACTCATCAGCTTCGTTGAAAAAAGCGGCAATTTTCATTCCTTGAATAGACAACGCCTCGTTGACCAAACCTTCCGTGTCGCCTTTTTGCATATTGAAACGCTCCGCCTCGGCTTTTGATAACGAAACAACAACGACTTCAGGCGAAACAATTTCTAATTTCTCGTTCAACACAAAACCTCGTAATTGTAATCTTTCTTTGGTATTTACATCAAAAACACGCTCGTGAATTTCATTGTGTTTCACTCCTATTTCGAGTAATTT
>DAOMPZ010000099.1:0-9363 GCA_035445045.1 Crocinitomicaceae bacterium
TTTTTGCTGTTGTTGTATGGCGTGAAGTTCATTTTTTGCTTCTTGCTGAACATCAGAAAATGCTTGTTTCAAATCCGCATATTCTTGTGATTTTTCTAAAATTTCAAGTTGTGCGTTCAAGCTGTTAAGGTAAATTTCTTCTTTCTTGAAAAATCCGTCTTCCTCCAAAATATCAAAAACAGGTGGTACGAAATACGACCAATGATTGCTGTTTGCTAACTTTCCCGAAAAACCTGCTAAATAACCGATTTCGCCATTCGATTTTTGCACCACTAAAACACCAAACATCTTTCCGATTATCAAGCCTTTTTGCCCACTATCCAAACCAAAATTATGTTCCCATTCCGTTTGATTTTTCAAATATTCTTTTAATTCATCAACAGCAATTTTTGCTAAAGTATGCGGTTCGTAATAAAAAGGAAACGTAAATTTTTTGGGCAATTCAATGTCTTTCACAGCTTGTTTGAACGCAATAAAACACGGAATTTCTGTAGTTTGCTCTACTGTCATTTTTCAATCTGAATGTCGTATTTAGTCAAGAGTCCAGCAACGCCCAAAAGTGAAAATTTAGCCTTCTTAATACGGTTATTTTCAGGGTCGATTATATAATTGTGTGCTGTCCGAAAATCCGCTTTTTCGAGTGTCGTGTGGTTGAAAACGACTTGTGCTAAGTTACAGTTATCAAACACAGCACTTGTGAGGTCAGTTTCCGAAAAATCCGTTTCTTGTAATTGCGAATTGCGAAAAATTGTCTTTTTGAGTTTCATCTTGTAAAACGACGAATGATTTAACTGACAACCGTCAAATGAAAAAGACAGCCCGAAATCGTTACATTCCTCAAACCTAACGCCTAACATTTTGCAATCCACAAAGCGCACGTCCCGAAATGAAGTGTGATTCATGGTTGTCAAACTAAAATTACACCCACTAAACGTACTGTCAACAAACTTAAAATCGGATAAATTTTGCGAAGAAAAATCACAATTATTAAACGTACAATTTTCGTATTCGCTTTTGGTCAACAAATCGTTTCTATCAAAAATTTGGTCTTGTATATATGTTTGCATGGTGTTTTTAATGGTGTGACAAAGATAGGATTTTCTTTACGATTAAATTTCAAGTCTTATCTTATTCCAATAATTTCCACTAAATTTGCACCACAAATAAAACAAAAATGAGTAATTTCAGAGGAACAGGAGTAGCGTTGGTAACGCCTTTTAATAGCGATTTGTCAATTGATTTTAACGGATTGAAAAAATTAGTTCAATTGCAGTTGGATAACGGAATTGATTTTTTAGTCGTTCAAGGAACTACGGGAGAATCGCCTGTGTTGAGCGCAGACGAAAAACGTCAAGTATTAGACACGGTTTTAGAAGTGAACAATGGTAAATTACCTGTCGTTTACGGTGTTGGAGGAAACAATACGGTTGAAGTTGCCAAAGCTGTAAAAGCTGTTTCAAGTGGTGTTGATGGAATTTTGTCTGTTTCGCCGTATTACAACAAACCTATTCAAGAAGGAATTTACCAACATTATAAACACGTAGCGGAAAATACCGATTTACCAATTATTTTGTATAACGTTCCAGGACGAACAGGCTCGAATGTTTTGGCGGAAACGACTTTGCGTTTGGCTGAAATCAAAAACATTGTTGCCATGAAAGAGGCATCGGGAAATTTGGAGCAAATCATGGAAATTATTCGCAATAAACCAAGTGATTTCGACGTACTTTCAGGCGATGATGCATTGACATTACCAATGATTGCTGCAGGTGCAGTTGGTGTAATTTCGGTAGTTGGTCAGGCTTTTCCGAAAGAATTTACAGCCATGGTAAACGCCTCTTTAGCAAACGATTACGAAACAGCACGTAAATTTCACTACGAATTATTGCACATTACTAAATTGTTTTTTGCAGAAGGAAACCCAGGTGGCGTGAAAGTTACGTTGGAACACCGTGGAATTTTAGACTATGTGATGCGTTTGCCTTTAGTTCCTGTTTCAGATAAGTTACACAACGAAATTATTGCCGAAACAAAACGTATTTTAGGGTAAGAAATGAATAACTTAATTGACGATTTAAAATGGCGGTACGCTGTCAAACAATACGATAGTGTTAAAAAAATTCCTGCCGAAACCTTTGAAAAAATCAAAGAAGTTTTACAGTTAGTGCCGTCTTCAAATGGCTTGCAACCGTATAAGTTTTTGATTATCAGTTCACCCGAAATTCGAGCAGAATTACGAAAAGTTTCATTTAATCAATCTCAAATTACCGATGCCTCGCATTTGATCGTCTTTTGTTCGTATAAAAAATTGCACGAAACGTATTACGATAATTTTATTGAACTCAATGCTACAATACGTAATATTCCTGTTGAAAATTTGAAAAATTACAGCAATCATCTGAAAAACGGCTTACTGCATCGGAGCGAAGATGAAACCTTGCAAGCAAACGAAAAACAATGTTACATCGCATTGGGACAACTTTTGCAAACAGCAGCGCATTTACGTGTTGATGCCTCGCCTATGGAAGGTTTTATTGCTGAAAAGTACAATGAAATTCTCAATTTAAACAATCAAAATTTAACCGCTACGGTTGTTTGCGCTTTAGGTTATCGCTCAGAAAACGACCGTATGCAACACGAGCAAAAAGTACGCAAACCACAAAGTGATTTGTTTGAGTTTGTTTAATTAAACCGTATAAGTTTCACCAATAGCAGGCAAAATCAACTTTTTCCCTTTGGATTGGAATTTTTCAAAGGCTTGTTTATGGTCAATTTTTATCGGGGCAAAGGTATCGAAGTGAACGCCCATAATTGTATCACATTCAACAAATTCTGCTGCGACAACAGCCTCGTCAATATCCATCGTAAAATTACCGCCAATCGGTAAAATAGCTAAATCAAGTTTAAAAAACATGGGAATGAGTTTCATATCCCACGTCAAAGCGGTATCACCCGAAATGTAAATGGTCTTTCCTTCTGCTTGAATGACAAACCCAACAGGATTTCCACCATACGTTCCGTCTGCAAAAGAAGATGAGTGAATAGCACTTACAACTTTTATTCGTCCAAAATCAAAATCCCAGCTTCCACCGTGGTTCATGCCGTGACCTTCGTATTGTTTCTTCGTGTTGTAATAGGTTACGATTTCATGATTGGAAATAATTTTTGCTTTTGTTCTGTCAACAATTGATTCAACGTCCATCGTATGGTCAAAATGAGCGTGTGTCAACAAAATATAATCTGCTTTCAAAGCATTGATGTCAATGTTTGGTTTTGGTGGTGCACTGATAAATGGGTCAACAAGAATGTGTTTACCATTGATTTCTAAGCCTAAAGAAGAATGTCCGTAATATGTTATTTTCATGATTGTTTATTTTGATATTGGTAAAGTTAATAAAAAAAAATAATTCACAAAAAAAAGCCCTCTTTTCGAGGGCTTTTAAATCAAATGGTTTGGAATGATTATTTCACAATTCCTGTGAAAGCGGCGTTCTCCATATATTTGTAGAACTCCATATCTTTTGCTGCTTTTGCTTTTAAACCACCGTCTTTTGCAAACGCATTTTTCAAGTTGTCAACGATTTCTCCTAATTTATCTTGACGTGCAGCAACAACTGCTTTCAAGTAATATCCTGCTGCTGTTTCTTTGTCAGCTGAATTATTGATAGTTGATAACGCACCTGAATTATCACCGTTTAAGATTTGCGCCAACGCTTTGTTGTAATTATCTGTTCCTAAGTTAGAAACTGCTGAAGCATAATCGCCATCTTGGATAGCTAAAATACCTCTATTGTATTTTGCAACATCAGAAGAACCTGCACCTTTCAACAATTCTTTAGCACCATTTCTATCGCCTTTAGAACCTGCGATTGCTGCCAAGTTGTTTGTTGAAGTTTCATTTTTCTGCATTGAATTAGCTTTTTCAAATTTAGCTTTCGCCTCGTCTAATCTTCCTAATTCATATAATGCAACACCTGTATTGTTTACTGTTCTGTAATCGTTCGGGAACAATCTTTCAGCATTTTGGTACAATCTTAATTTTTCGTTTACATCGTCTGTCAATGTTGCAGTGAAAAGAATTTCTTCAACAGTCAAGGTATCAATTTTAGATTTAGACAAAGCGATTAACTCTTCATCAGAATAACCTGTTTTGTCATAAACTACGCTGATTTCAGCACGACGTAATTGCGGTAAAACATTTTTCTCTAAATATGTAAACGTTTTAGACATATTACGAATTTCTTGCTCTCTTTGAATTGGGTCTTTGTACATTTCCAATACACGTAAAACCAATTGTTTGTCATCTTCGTTCATTGATGATTTACCTAATTCAGCTTTAAATCCGTCCCAGTCTTCTCCTTTGCCAGCTAAGTTAAAGTTTACCGTTTGAGAAACAGTATTTTTAGCATCTTTTCCGATTTTCAACGTTGCTGTTTTACCTGTCTCAGAACGCTCAGATGACAACGATTCGTTTTTACCTTGTTCCCCTTCTGGAGATGCATAACCCGTAATATTTACATTTTTGATAGCAATTTTCGGATTTGTTTCCGCCGCTGCCAACCATGCTTGTAAATCTTTCACGTCTTGGTCTTTCAACTCATTTGGACGTAAAGTAGATTTTGCTTTGTCAAAGTTAATTTGAGCCGTTGTGTTAAATTCTAAAACACGTTTGAATTCATCTTTAATAATCGCTACTTTGAAATCTTTTCTTACTAAATATGGAGTAATAATTGTTCCTTTAGCTACTGTAAGCGGTTCAATTTCTTTCTTTTCTTTTGCTCCTTTGTAAATTTTACCTGTAATTTGCAAATCAGCAACTTCAAAAGCTGGTTGGTAAGCAATTACATCTGTGTAAGTTACTTTTCCACCTGGTTTGTATTGAATAGTTGTACCATTCCCCGTTGCTTTTTCGCCTAAAACAGTAAATGTTTTTAACGGAACGCCACCCAAAGTTGGTGTAATTTCCGCAGATGCTTTTTTCTTGATTCCTTTTTCAGGGAAAGTCGCCTCTGCTTTAATTCTTACAGAATCCCCGTGCATTTCTAATGGACTTGGCGTGATTTTGTAATCAACATCTTTCATTAAGTCACAACTTGCTGCTAATGAACCTGCTAAGGCAGCAACTGTCAAACTTCTAAAACTTGCTTTTCTCATACTATGTATTTTTTATCTTTTAATTTTATAACAAATCTTTGCAAAGATATTCAATAATTTGATATTCAATAATTATATCGGTATATTTTTTTGTAGATTAATATCGACAAGGGATTAAATGTTAGAGATATTACTTTGAAAAATTTTCTATCTTTGAAACCACTAAAACGGAAATCCAACTAAAATGACAGAAAAAAACGGAAGTTTACTAAAATCCTTTGGGCTGAAAATGGCGATTATCATCGTGATGAGTTCCATTATTGGCTCGGGCGTTTTTAAGAAAGTAGCACCCATGGCAGAAATTCTGCATACACCGTGGTTGGTCATTTTGGCGTGGTTACTTTCAGGAGTTATTGTCATTTTTGGTGTGTTGAGTATCGGCGAATTAGGTGCAATGTTTCCCGATTCGGGCGGTCCTTTTTCGTGGCTGGAAAAAATTTACGGCAAAACTACCTCCTTTTTATACGGTTGGGCGTGTTTTTCGATTATCCAAACCGCAACAATTTCGTCCGTGGCATTTATTTTTGCAGGCGCACTAAATACGTTTCTGCCTTTACCACATCTTTCGTCCGATTTAGAGGCAATTTCCATATTCGGCATTATTCAACCGTTTGACAATATCGGTGCGAAAATGGTGGCGATTATGCTCATTATTTTGCTAACGTTTATTAATATCAGAGGGGCAAAAAACGGTGGTTTTGTGAGCATGGTGGCGGTGTCGATTATTGGATTCTGCATTATTATCATTTCCGTTTTGGCATTGAGCAGTAGTGTCGGAAATTGGCAAACCTTTCAAACAACTTCATCAGCATATCCAAGCGAGGGTTTTACGTTTTTTGGATTTTTGGGCGTTATGGTTATTGCCATGCGCAATGCTTTTTGGGGTTACGAAGGCTGGATGTCACTTGGTTTTGTGGGTGAGGAAATTGAAAACTCGTCTAAAAATTTACCAAGAGCCATGCTAATCGGTGTTTCGCTGACAATCGTTTTGTATGTTCTTGTCAACACGGGTTATTTATACGTCATGCCTGTGGACGAGATGATTCAGGCAACGCAAGCAGACCAAAATAGTATCGCTGCCGTTTTGGTGATGAACAAAATTTTTGGCAACAGCGGAGCGTATATTATTAGTGCGATGATTCTCGTTTCAACAATTGGTTGCACCAATGCTACGATTTTGGCAGCATCTCGCATATATTACGCCATGGCGCAGAAAAAAATGTTTTTCAAAGGTGCGGCGATTATCAATCCAAAACGCAATACACCTGTTAATTCGTTAGTCTATCAAGCAATTTGGGCGTGTGTATTAGTCGTTTCAGGTTCGTTCGATTTTCTAACAGACCTTATTATTATTGCAGCGTTTATCTTTTACGGCTTGATTGTTTTAGGTGTTATTTTACTGCGCAAGAAAGACAAAACAGCCGAACGTCCATACAAAGCATTTGGGTTTCCATTTGTGCAAATTATCTTTATTGCTTTCTGTTTGGTATTGCTAGTCGTTTCGGTTTTGGAAGACCCGAAACAATCTATTATGGGAATCTTACTAATTCTCGCAGGACTGCCATTTTACTATTATTGGCAACGAGGAAAATAGTTTTTTTTTGTAGATAATTTGTGAAATAAATAATTAGTTGTACCGCTATCTATTCGTTAACATCACTAAATGCGAAAAGTTTTTGGCTTTGATTAAATTTTATCCCTAACTTTCACGCTCAAAATAGAAATCAAAACTATGCGTTCACGTTTTTCCAAAAAAACAATCTTAACAAGTGTCAAAATAGTATTATTTGCACTGTTAATTGGGTATTTGTATTTTTACGTTGACTGGGCGCATTTAGCGAAAATTTTAACGCAAGCGAACATTGTATTTGTTGCGTTAGCATTTGCTTTTTATTGTCTAAAAATATATACAGAAAGTATTCGTTGGCAACAACTTATAAAATTATACAAACTCAAAGTTTCAATTTTTAGCGTTGTCAAACTCATTTGTATCACACCTTTTTTTGGACTTTTGGCGATTGCTCCCAAAGCAGACGAACTTTATTTTTTCTACTTCCTAAAACAAGAAACGTCTGAAAACAGTACCGCTTTATCCCTGATGATAACCAACAAAGTCATTGCGCTACTTAGTTTGGTTTCGTTCTTGCCGTTTTCAATTATTTATCTGTCTATCAATAATTTAACAATAACTTTCGATAGTTGTAAAATTCTCACTTTACTTTTTTGGACAGTTGTTTTAGTCCCATTGATGGTCATTATTTTTGTAATACTTTACCGCAAACCAAAAATTAAATCCTTTATCCAAAAGACACTTTCCGAATTAAAAACTTCTTTTAGTTACTTAAAATCCAAACCATTAGAACTTGTAAAATTCATTCTCATTACATATTTGGGTTATTTAGCATATGCACTTGTGATTTATTTTTTATGTTTGGCGTTAGCGGTTGAAATCCCAATAACGGCGCTGTTTTTAAGCATTCCGATTGTGTATTTTTTCACATATTTCATGGTTGGTTTAAAAGGAATTGGCGTGCGTGAAACGCTGTGGGGATTTATCTTTATTTTATTTGATGTATCATACAACAATGCGCTCGTTTTGTCTTCTTTACATCTTATATTAAGTTTATTTTTTATCTTTATCGGGCTATTATTCTATTTAACGAACAAGCAAAAATATGGCGCAGAAAAAACAGTCTAAAACGGTAACAACACAACTTTCTTCCAAATCTTGGTTTAAACAGGTGTTGGACGGAACGAAATATCCTGCAAAAAAATACGGTCTTTTCTTTTTTATTTTAGGGACTTTACTGTATTTCAACACAACGGGAAACAAATTTGCCATGGACGATGGTTTGGTTACATTTGAACATCACTTAGTAAAAGAAGGATTTAGCGGTATTCCTAAAATTCTGACATCACCGTACATGAACGAGGAACGAATAAAAGGCGAATTTCGTCCGTTGGCTCAAATTACCTTTGCAATTGAATATCAGTTTTTTGGCGAAAATCCACACGTCAACCATTTGGGAAACATTCTGCTTTACGGCTTGATTTGTATGCTCATTTACAAGTTGTTTACACAAATTTTTGAAGAAAAATACCACAACTATATTTTTATCGGAACGCTCATTTTTGCTATTCATCCGTTGCATACAGAAGTTGTGGCAAGTATCAAAAATAGAGAAAATTTGCTCGGTGCGCTCATGGGAATTTTGGCAGTTTTTCAAGCAATAAAGCATTTTGAATTGGGAAAAATCAAACACTTTTTCTTTGCGCTTGTGTTCTTACTTTTGGGGATTTTGGCAAAAATGGACAGCATTGTTTTTGTTTTTTTCATCATCTTAATTGCGATTTATAAAAAGAAATATAAATCCATTCTTCCGTATTTTGTGTCGGCAGTGGTCATTCTTGGCTTGTTTTTGCTCTACAAATTTAGCATTATTCCCGATAGATTTAGAGATACGAAATACTACGAAACACCTTTGGTGGACGAAGATAAAACGTTTTTAAATCGCTTTAAACTTTCAATGATTACGCTTTGGTATTATCTCAAACTAAATATTTTTCCGTATCCGCTCCGTTTTTACTACGGTACAGGTTTGATAAATATTCCTGCATGGAGCAATCCAATTATGTGGTTGTCATTTGTTATTCATTCCGTTATGCTATTTTTCGGTATCAGAGGAACAATTAAACGCCAATTTTACGGTTTTGCGATTTTGTGGTACTTAGGTAATGTTTTTCTCTTTTCGCAACTACCTGAAGTGGTAATGGGAATTGTTGCCGAACGTCACGTTTTTATCGGTTCGATTGGTTTTGCGATGTTGACGAGTTTTGGCTTGCTGAAACTCTATGATTTGCTGTCTGAAAAGAACAAAGAAAGTGCAAAAATAGTCGTTTGGGGTAGTTCGATTGTCGGTATTATCTTTATCGGAATGGTGTTAAACAGAAATAAAGATTGGTACGATGCGACAACTTTATACCTCAAAGATAGAAAACACTTAGACGAATCCATTTTTGCGCATTATGAAATGGGAAATCAATTCGCAAGAGATACGGGCGATGACCCAAAAGCTCCGCAATACATGAAATTTCTGCAATTATCCGTGGATGAATACAAACAAGTAATCGACAAAATGCCCGACCATACTTCGGCTTGGTACAACATGGGCGTTTCGTATCTTCGTATGGGAAAATGGGTTGATGCCA
>DAOMPZ010000100.1:0-9350 GCA_035445045.1 Crocinitomicaceae bacterium
CATTGCGGGAAAACTTAAATTTAATTACCCACAGTATTCAATATAGAGCCAAAATTTATTTTTAATTTACACACTAACAATAGTGACTTCCTTTGTTTTTGGACAACCAGAATTGGAAAAGACGAACCCAAATTACGACCAAATTTTAGCCGAAAAATTAGGTGGCGATGACTACGGCATGAAAAGTTATTTTTTGGTTATTCTGAAAACAGGAACAAATAAAACTACTGATAAAGAACTGATTAGCGAAAGTTTCAACGGACACATGACGAACATTCACAGGTTAGTTGAAGAAGGAACATTAATCGTTGCAGGACCTTTGGGAAAAAATGACCAAAGTTACAGAGGAATTTTTATCTTAAATAATGTCAAATCAACCGAAGATGTGAAAACATTACTCGAAACTGACCCTGCGATAAAAAACGGATTGTTAGATTACGAAATTTTTACGTGGTACGGTTCGGCAGCACTTCCCGAATATTTACCCGTTTCTGATAAAATTTGGAAAACAAAACCTTAATTTGATGAAAAGGATATAAAAATGCGTACTTTAGCTAAAAATTAAAGCACATGAAAACGATTTTTACCGCATTATTTGTAAGTTTTTCATTCTTGGCATTTTCTCAAACAATAGAAATTGACAAAGAAACAAACGTTGTAACGGTGGACGGAACACCTGTTTTTATCTTAGAAGTAGGACTAGTAAAAGATAAGCAATCTTTAAGGGGTGCGGAAACTCAAACCTTAAAAAATTTGAATGGCGACACTTTGATTGTTTTTAAAGAGCGTAAATATGTAGGAATTGGTGCGCCACAACTAACGGCACATACAAAAACACAAACAAACAGTTACACAACCTACAATCCTCGAGGAACTTACGGGGGCTCGTATGGCAGCGGAATACAAACGCATACAACTAAAACTCACACTACAACTTTTAATACAACTCAGAGCATTTCCGAAATTGTGAAGTATGACGAAATCACGTTTGTCGATAAAAATTTAGGAACGTGTGAACTTCGACATCAATGGCGTGGAAAATTGTTAGTCAAATATATTTACGACATGAAATTTATTAAAGACAATGAATTGAATGAAGGCGTAGTAAAAGAATTTATCACAAAAACAGGAACACAATTTACCGATTTGAGTAAAGATGAAAAATTCAGAAAGACCTCTGATGCAAATTATGAAAAGCTCAAAATAGAACTACAACCAACAGACGAAGAATAGTTTACCCCACAAAAACAATCCAATAAAGTTGGATTGACACTATTTCAAGGAGGATTTTTTCTGTAAAGAGACGGTTAAAAAATCACAAAAAAAGCCCCGAAATTTCGGGGCTTTGTGTTCGGTATGAAATTAAAGTGTTCCTCTTTTTTCTTGCTCTCTTTCAATAGACTCAAAAAGTGCTTTGAAGTTTCCTGCTCCAAAACCTCTTGCCCCCATACGTTGAATGACTTCAAAAAACAATGTTGGGCGATCTTCTACAGGTTTAGTAAAGATTTGCAACAAATAACCCTCATCATCTGCGTCAATCATGATACCTAACTTTTGTAATTCGTTGATGTCTTCTTTGAATTTGTTCATGTGATCTTTCAAACGCTCTGGAATAGCATCGTAATACGCTTGTGGTGGTGTTGATAAGAACTCAACTCCTCGAGAACGCATATCCGCAACCGTTTTGATAATGTCATCGGTTGCCACTGCTAAATGTTGTACACCTTCGCCTTCGTAGAAATCAATGTATTCTTCAATTTGCGATTTTTTCTTTCCTTCGGCTGGTTCGTTGATTGGAAATTTAATACGACCGTTGCCGTTTGACATTACTTTCGACATCAATGCTGAATATTCTGTCGTAATTTGTTTGTCGTCAAATGAAAGGAAATTCACAAAGCCCATAACATCCTCAAACCATTTTACAGCTTCATTCATTCTATTCCAATCGGTGTTTCCTACCATGTGGTCAATGTATTTCAAACCAACAGGCGCAGGATTGTAATCTGACTTGTTTTCAACATAACCTGGCAAGAAAATTCCGTTGTAATTTTTACGTTCTACGAAAACAAAAACCGTTTCGCCATACGCACCATAAATTCCTGAACGCACAACTTCACCGTCTTTATCAGATTCTACACGTGGCTCAAAATAAGATTTCGCACCTCTTTTGATTGTTTCTTCATACGATTTGCGTGCATCTTCTACCCAAAGTGCAATTACTTTCACACCATCACCGTGTTTTTTCACGTGTTCGCCAATCGGAGAATTAGAGTTTAACGCTGTTGTTAAAACAATTCTGATTTTATCTTGTTTCAACACATACGAAGCATAATCTCTCACGCCTGTTTCTAGTCCTGCATACGCTAAATCTTGAAAACCAAAAGCGGTTTTGTAATAGTGCGCTGCTTGTTTGGCATTTCCTACGTAAAATTCTACGTAATCTGTTCCCATTAATGGTAAGAAATCTTGCGCTCCTTCAAAGATTTTTTCTAAACCGTACTCAACTGATTTTAAATCACTCATTTTTTTTTAATTTTTATATTGTTTTTAATTTTCAATTTTTGATGAAAAAGTTCAAAAACGAGCATAACGCAGTATTTGAGCTTTTTCGCAAAAATTACTTATTTTCTTCCAACCACGATTTATAATAATCAGGGTCAGCAATTTTTAACGTTTCTTCTGTAATCATCAACGGGTCGAACGTATCCACCATAACAGCTAATTCCTCCGTTCCTTTTTTGCCGATACTCGCCTCTGCCGCACCTGGTTGTGGGCCGTGCGTAAAACCTGCTGGGTGCAACGTAATATTTCCGACTTTTACATCAGGGCGTGACATGAAATTCCCCGCAACATAATACAACAACTCGTCCGAGTCGATGTTGGAATGATTGTAAGGTGCAGGAATGGACAATGGGTGATAATCGTACATACGTGGCACAAACGAACAAATCACGGACGATGCCGACTCAAAATTTTGATGAATAGTCGGTGGCATGTGTATTCTTCCTGTGATTGGCTCAAAATCTTTGATGTTGAACGCATATGGGAAATTATAACCGTCATAACCTACTACGCCAAAAGGGTGTGCTGCAAAAACGATGTCGATGATTTCGTCATTTTTCTTTGTTTTCGTCAAGAACTCACCCAATTCGTCGTGTGTTTCCAACTCTTGCGGAACACGCATATCACGCTCGCAGAATGGCGAATGTTCCAACAACTGCCCGAAGTGATTGCGGTAACGTTTTGGTGTAAAGAAAGGGTCACGAGATTCAACGATAAACAAGCGATTGTCTTCTGCGGAATCAAACTCAAGTTTGTAAATCGTTCCTCTTGGAATAACCAAATAATCGCCATAACCGAAATCTAAATTCCCCAAAAACGTACGTAATTTACCTGTGCCTTTGTGAATGAAAATCAACTCATCAGCTTCGGTATTTTTGTAGAAATAATCCATTTTTGTATAAGCAGGCGCAGCCAAAATCACATAAACTTTAGCATTGGCAAATACAATTTTTCGAGACTGTAAAAAATCTTTTTCCTGTGGCACTTGAAAGCCGTCCAAGCGGAAAGGTTTTACATTGTTTTTGTCCACCAATTTAGGCGCAACCGAATAACGTTCGCCAAATGATTTAATCATCGTTGGACGATGTGTGTGGTACATATTACTGTACATTCCAGCAAATCCTGCGGTACAAAAAAGTTCTTCGTAATACAGTTCGCCGTTTTCCTTTCTAAACTGAATGTGTCGTTTAGCAGGGATTTTTCCTAATTTATGATAAAAAGGCATATTAAAAAATTTATATTAAAAAATGTGTTCAATAGTAGTGTGGTAGTGCGCTTTAAAAAACTCACTCTGGATTTCTTTTAATGAGAAAATTAAGAAAATCTAATAATCCTAACCACATAATTTGATGATTTGACAGAAACAAATATACGAATTTCTTTTTTAGTGAAGATTTTTTTGAAAAATTATTTTGGACGACCAATATCAATAGGCAGGTGGTTTTAACCCCTGCCACAAATAAAGTAAAATTAAATGTGTTTAAATTTAAAAAAGCAGTACATTTGATTTTTGAAATAGACACTAGGATATTAAGACATTACGATATTAAGACGTTACGACAATAAGATTTAACGTCCTAAAGTCCTAACATCCTAAAGTCCTAACATCCTAAAGTCAAAGAATATGAAAAAGATATTAGTTATTGGAGCAGGCGGACAAATCGGTTCAGAGTTAGTCTTGGCATTGCGAAAAACGTATGGAGTTGAGGCAGTTGTTGCTGCAGATTTAAAAGACGAATGCCCGCAAGCGTTAAGTGGCGGAACATATATTCAAATGAATATTTTGGACAAAGAGGCTGTTCGGAAATATATCATCGAAAATACATTTTCAGATGTTTATTTGTTAGCGGCGTTGCTTTCTGCTACGGCTGAAAAAAATCCCGAATTAGCGTGGAAATTAAACATGGACGGACTGTTGACTATTTTAGATTTAGCAAAAGAAGGACATATCGAAAAAATATTTTGGCCAAGTTCAATTGCCGTTTTCGGTCCAAACACACCACGTGTAAACACACCGCAATATACGATAATGAACCCTTCAACAGTGTATGGAATTTCCAAACAAGCAGGCGAACGTTGGTGCGAATATTACAACATGAAATTTGGCGTTGACGTGCGCAGTATTCGTTACCCTGGTTTGATTTCACACACAAGTTTACCTGGTGGTGGGACAACCGATTATGCGGTGGACATTTTCTATCACGCCAAAGCCTACGGAAAATACACGTCTTTTCTCTCGGAAAATACCGCTTTGCCGATGATGTACATGGACGATGCTATTCGTGCGACTTTGCAACTAATGGACGCTCCAAAAGAGAACATCACGATACGTTCAGCGTATAATTTGGGTGGCATCAGCTTTACTCCTAAACAATTAGCCGATGCGATTGCTAAAAAAATACCATTTACAATTTCTTACGCTCCTGATTTCAGACAAGAAATTGCCAATTCGTGGCCAGGTTCGATAGACGATACGTATGCGCAAACTGATTGGAATTGGAAATTGGAATACGATTTGGACAAAATGGTCGCTGTTATGCTTGAAAACGTAAATCCCGAGAAGTTATTTGGCAAATCTTCAATAAAAAGCGAGTAATATACATTCAACTATTCGATTTGGTAGTTTGGTGATTTCTGTTAAAAAAAGAATTTTTACCTTGCATACGCTTTAAATATGAAAATGCATGATTGACCTAATCTTAAAGTTTGTACTAACATTTTTTGTTTCAGGATTAGCACTGTTTCCAACTTCGGATAAACAGGATAAAAGTACATCCAATAACTACGATAAAAACGGAAAAAAATCGGGAAAATGGCTCTATTTTGGTAAAGATATTCCACAAGCAAATTATCCCGATGAAAATTTGGTCATGGAGGGCGAATATAAAGAGGGGAAACGTGAGGGGACATGGCGCAAATACCATAAAGACGGCAAGACACTTTCATTTGTTGGCGATTATCAAAACAACAAACCACACGGCAGATTTAAAAAATTTAATTCCGCAGGTTTTTTGACCGAAACTGGAAGTTTTTACAGTGGAAAATACAATGGCTTGATTTCCAAATATTATGATAATGGTTTTATCATGTACAAAGGTGAATTTTACCAAGGAATTGAAAATGGAGAATTTAATCATTATGACAAAAGTGGAAATATCAAACTTTCGTATCTTTCTTATAATGGTGTCGTTTCCAAAGAAGTGAGAAACAACGAAATTAACAACAATGAAACGATAAAATCTTTACAGCAACCAACCAAAGTAACAGATGATGCACCAATAGATGAAAATACTGCTAATTTAGCACCACTCATCACCAATCCTCGTGTGAAAAATGGCAGTTTTAATGCGAATGGTTACAATAAAATTTATAACGAAAAAGACGATATCTTACAAGACGGTACTTTCAAAAACGGACGTTTATTTGATGGTAAATTATACCAATACGATAATGACGGTATTCTTTTCAAAGTAAAAATTTACAAAAACGGAATTTACTCATCTGAGGGACAAATTTAATAAGTTCAGAGTTACTTTTAACCCCAAAAACGTAACACCATTGTAACATTTCTTGAACATCACTGTAACCCAACACACGTAATTTTGTATCGAAATAAAAAGACTGAAAAACGGTTGGTTTTCAAAAAAATAATTAATTTCGATAAATAATTAAAGCAGATGAAACACAAAATTTTGCTTGTTGACGATGACAAAAACATCTCTGAAATATTAGAATTTAACCTCATGAGCGAGGGTTACGAAGTGGTGACGGCTTTCTCTGCCGAGCAGGCTTTGAAAAACGACTTGTCCGAGTTTCACATTATTTTACTTGACGTGATGATGGACGGAATGTCGGGGTACAAAATGGCTGAAATGATTCGCAAGAAGAACATTCAAATTCCGATTATCTTTTTAACTGCCAAAGGAACAGAAAACGATATGTTGACAGGTTTTTCGGTCGGTGGCGACGATTATATTTCCAAACCTTTTTCGATTAAAGAAGTCATTGCACGTGTGAAAGCGGTTTTGAAACGAGGAAGTCAAACAACACAAAAACAAAGTAACAAACTGACAATCAATAACTTTGTTATCAATTATGATTTAAAAGACGTAAGCATTGACGGAATGAAAATCGAACTGACAAAGACGGAATTTGAGCTTTTAAACTTGCTTGCCAAATACCCCGAACGTGTTTTCACACGGGAAGAAATCATCGACGATGTTTGGAAAGATACACCGTTTATCACAGAACGAACGGTTGATGTACACATCACAAGGTTGCGCAAACGCTTGGGTTCGTACGCTGGAATTATCACCAACAGAACAGGTTTTGGTTATCGCTTTAACTCAGATGCGTTATGAAAATTTCCTACAAACAACGCTTATTTTTATATTTCGGAACAATTTTTATTTTGTTCACCATTGGTATCGTTGTCTTTGAAAAAAGCAGCGAACGCAATTTTAAAACACAAGCGTTGGAGGAAAAATTGGAGGCGTACACCAATTTGATAAATGCCAAAATAAACAGTAATGCGTTGTCTTTGGATAGCAATATGAACGAATTAAACCGCATTCTTCCCGACAATTTACGCATTACAATTATCAGTTTGAGTGGCGGTGTTGTCTTCGACAATTCAATTGCCGATGTGCCACACATGACAAATCACTTGAACCGTCCCGAAATTGTCGCATCAAAAGCTAACGGCAAAGGCACGGACATACGTTTGTCCACAACAAACCAACATAAATACCTCTATTTTGCTGAAAAATCAAACGATTATTACATTCGTGTTGCCTTGCCCTATAACATTCAGTTGCAACAAATTTTAAAACCTGACAATGCGTTTATCTACTTCATAATCATATCGTTATTTGTGTTTTTGTTGTTCATTCATTTTGTAACCAACCGTTTTGCGAAAACTGTCAATCAACTGCGAGATTTTGCCGTTTATCCCGAAAAATACGATACCAATCAACTGCTTTTACCGAATGACGAATTAGGCGAAATTGGCAATAAAATCATTGACAGTTACAACCAACTGAAAGAAAGTAAGAAGAATATTCTACAAGAAAAACAACGCTTGTTGCAACACATTCAAATTTTGGAAGAAGGCATTTGTTTCTTCTCAAAAAATGACACGATAGAATTTCATAACGGTTTGTTTATCCAATATTTAAATATTTTAACAGACGAACCCACAAGCGATGCGACCGTTATTTTAAAAGACGCACAGTTTTTCCGCATTCAAGAATTTATCCGCCAAAAGGAAACGCTTTATTCGGAAACAACGCTGATCAAACAAGGCAAAATATTTTCGTTGAGTGTCAATATTTTTGAAGATGAAAGCTACGAAATTATTATCAACGACATCACAAAACAGGAAAAAACAAGGCAACTAAAACAAGAAATGACAGGCAATATCGCCCACGAAATACGTACGCCCATCACGAGTATTCGGGGTTATTTGGAAACGATATTAAACACGTCTTTGCCCGATGACAAAAAAGAACATTTCATACAACAAGCGTATAATCAAACACTTGCCATGACCGAACTTGTCGAAGATATGAGTTTGATTGCCAAAATAGAAGAAAACCCCGATTCGTTTATTTCGGAGCGTATCAATATGCTTTCGCTGCTGGAAAAAATCAAAGATGATTTTCATGTATTGTTTGAAAAAAATACTATTTCGATGAAAATCGACATTCCAAGTAACGTCATTTTGCACGGAAGTTCCAACTTGCTGTACGCTTTGTTTAGAAATCTAACCGAAAATACAATTCGATACGCAGGCAACAACATTCAAATTGTGGTCAAACTGTATTCGGAAGACAACGATTTTTATTACTTTTCTTTTTACGACACAGGCATTGGTATCTCGGATGAGAAACATTTGAACCGTATTTTTGAACGTTTTTACCGCATCAACGAAGGGCGTACACGCAACACAGGCGGTTCAGGACTTGGCTTGTCAATTGTGAAAAACGCCATTCAATACCACAAAGGAAAAATCACTGCTAAAAATCGAAAAGAAGGAGGTTTGGAATTTTTATTTCAGTTGCGGAAGTAGTAGCTTAGATTTCATAGGGTTAAAAATTTAACATTTTTTAACTATTTCATTTCTAACAAGATAGTAGAAAATAAGCTGTTTTTTTAAAAAATACGAAAGATTTCGTATTGACGGCATTTTTAAAAGGTTTAACTTTGTCCCGATATTTAAGTTAAATTTAATTTTTTAAACAATGAAAAAAAGATTATTAATCTTAGTATTGGCTCTGATTGGATTTACTTCGGTAAAGGCACAGCAAATACTGAAAGAAGCAACATTTGACCCAGAAGGAAAAGCGAAAATCACCAACCTTTCGGAGGTTCAAATTGATGAGGCAAACAACCAAATGGCGTTGTATTATTTAACCAAATCAACAGACCGTAAAGTCAAAGCCGAAATTTTATATTTCGACTTGGATTTTAACTACATCAAAACGGAGAACTTTGAAGATGATATTGAGAAAGTTCGTGCAAAATTCAAATTGAATTGGGGTTGGGCATGGTCTGCGTGTAAAGATGCAAGTGAGCCTTTATTGACTGTTGAGGCAAACATTTTCACTGGACAAGTAGTATTTAAAAAAGGGTACATTAGAACTTACTACAATTGGTACACGGGTTTTTGTGACGATGAGTTCAAAGTAGAAGACAAAGTTAAGCCGAAAGGTGAAGACGGTGAAAAAATGAAATTGCTTAACTATTGGTCAACCAATGAGTTACAATCGTATGTGCGCAAAACTTCT
>DAOMPZ010000101.1:0-9226 GCA_035445045.1 Crocinitomicaceae bacterium
ATCAGTTCTAAAATTTTACCCGAAGGCGCATTGCAGTTGATTTCAGGTTCAGCCAGAGAATTGATTGATGCCGTGCAAAGTCAAGATGTGGTAACGTTTACAGGAAGTGCTTCAACGGGATTGATGTTAAAATCAAAACCTGTTATTGCTAAAAATAACGTTCCGTTCAACTTAGAGGCAGACTCTTTAAATGCGATGATTTTGGGCAAACAAGCAACGTCCGACACAGAAGAATTTGACCTTTTTGTGAAAGAAGTTGCCAAAGAAATGACCATTAAAGCAGGACAAAAATGTACCGCTGTACGTCGTATCATCGTTCCTGAGGAATTAATTGACAGCGTAAAAACAGCAGTAGCTAAACGTTTGGCATCTACCACAATCGGCGACCCACGTGCAGAGGGCGTTCGCATGGGTTCGTTGGCATCAGCAGGACAAGTGAAAGCGGTGCGTGAAGCTGTTGAAACGTTGTCTAAATCACAAGAAGTTGTTTTTGGAAACTTGGATAATTTTGATGTAGTTGGTGCAGACAAAACTAAAGGAGCGTTCTTTTCGCCTATTTTATTTTTCAACGATAATCCTTTCTACAAGACAGATGTACACGAAATTGAGGCTTTTGGTCCTGTTTCGACCATTATGCCTTACAAAGATATAGACGATGCAATCGAATTGGCAAAACTTGGGAAAGGTTCACTCGTTTCGTCCATTGTTACACCGTGTAATAAAGAAGCAACGGAATATGTGTTAGGCGCAGCATCTATGCATGGACGTATTTTGGTGTTGAATAAAGAATGTGCCAAAGAAAGTACAGGTCACGGTTCGCCTATGCCGATGTTAGTTCACGGTGGTCCAGGTCGTGCTGGTGGTGGCGAAGAAATGGGCGGAAAACGTGGTGTTTTACACTATATGCAACGTACCGCTATTCAAGGACACCCGACAACGATTACAGCCATTACGCAAGTATATCAACAAGGTGCAAAAGGAAATATTACCGATGTTCACCCTTTCAAAAAACACTTTGAAGAATTAGAAATCGGCGACCAATTAATTACAGATAGCAGAGAAATTACAGCCGAAGACATTGACACGTTTGCTGAATTTTCGGGCGATAATTTCTATGCACATAAACGCAACACTGATTTCAACGGAACAATGTTTGACGGACAAGTGGCACATGGTTATTTTATCATGAGTGCAGCGGCAGGACTTTTTGTGGATAGCTACGACATTAACCCTGTTTTGTTGAATTACGGAATTGACGAATTGCGTTTTACAAAACCTGTTTACCCTGGTGCGAAAATTCATATTCGTTTTACCTGCAAAGAAAAAGCAATGTCCGATTTCAATCCAAAAGAAGACGACCCACGTTCGCTAATCCGTAAAGGTGTTGTAAAATGGCTCGTGGAAATGTTAGACGACGATGCTGAAAATCCATTGGTTGGAATTGCTACTATTTTGACAATGGTTAAGACGAAAGCGCAGTAATCAAAATTTTCTAAGATACAAAAGCCTCGAAATTTCGGGGCTTTTTAGTTTTTAAAATGCATAACGTCTTATGTCTAAGGTCTTTTATCTTTTGTCTATCATAATATCATAAAATCTTAACGTCCTAATGTCAAAAAATCACTATCTTTGAAAACAAATTAAAAAAATACACCCCAATATGGATTACTCAAAAATGCACCCTGAAAGCCTTATGATGACCTACGGTTATAAACCGAAATTGTCTGAAGGCGCACTAAAATGTCCGATTTTTCAAACATCGACATTCGTTTTTAATTCTGCCATGGAAGGCAAACGTTTCTTTGAAGTTGCGTATGGATTGAGCGAAGCATCGGAAGGCGAAGAATTAGGCTTGATTTACAGCCGTTTAAACAATCCCGACTTGGAGATTTTAGAAAACCGTTTGTGTTTGTGGGATAAAGCGGACGATTGTGCTGTTTTTGAGAGTGGAATGTCGGCTATCTCAACAGTCATGTTGGAATTTCTAAGCCCTGGCGATTTATTGGTTTATTCACGCCCTGTTTATGGTGGAACAGATCATTTTATCAATCACGTATTAAAACGTATGAACATTGATGCGATTGGTTTTACGCCCGATACTTCTAAAGAGGAAATTGTGGAGCAAATCAAACAATCGGGAAGAGCAGATAAGTTATCTTTAATTCACATCGAAACACCTGCAAACCCAACAAATGCACTCATCGACATCGAAATGTGTGCTGCAATTGCAAGTGAATTTTCAACAGCAGATAAAAAAGTTGTACTTTCCGTGGACAATACGTACATGGGGCCAATGTGGCAACACCCTTTGCAACATGGCGCAGACCTCGTGATTTATTCGGCAACAAAATACATTGGCGGTCACTCGGATTTAATCGCAGGAGCAGTTTTAGGTTCAAAAGCATTAATGGGACGTGTCAAAGGATTGCGTACGTTCTTGGGAAATATGGCAGCTCCGTTCACGGGTTGGATGTTGATGCGTAGTTTGGAAACGCTTAAAGTGCGTACCGAGCAACAAGCCAAAAATGCCGAAAAAGTAGCAGAATTTTTAAAAAATCACGAGAAAGTAAGCAAAGTTTACTATTTAGGATTTATTCCCGAACAAGGAAACGCAATTCAAACGGAAATTTACAAAAAACAATACTCGTCCGCAGGAGCAATGATTGCCTTTGACATCAAAGGTGGCGAAGCGGCAGCATTCAAATTCTTGGACAGTTTGCAGTTGATTAAATTAGCGGTAAGTTTGGGTGGAACAGAATCTTTAGCCGAACATCCTTACACGATGACACACGCAGACGTTCCAAATGACGTAAAAAACAACATGGCAATTACGGAAAATTTAATCCGTTTGTCAATCGGTGTTGAATATCACGAAGATACGATTGCGGATATTCGTCAGGCGTTGGAAAAAGTGTGATTTAATTACGAATGACGAATTAAAAATTACGAAAACACGATAGTAGGACGTTCAAAAACAACGCATTAGTTCGTTATTTTTGAACATCTTATTATGCATTAAAAGGACTTCTAAAAGTTCAACTATCAAGGCTTGGAAAAAATTTAAAAGCGGAGTTTACGATTTTTAAATGAGCATTTTAAATTTTTGACGTAACGCAGAGAGTTGGTTTTTTAGGAGTTCCTTTATTTTAAATTAAAATGTTTTTCTGCCTCCTCGGCAATATACCCACCAATAGCAAGCGACGCCGTGGCTGCTGGCGATGGTGCATTGAGTACGTGAATGGAATTTCCGTGATATTCAATACGGAAATCATCACGGGTGTCACCGTCTTGGCTTAGCAATAACGCTCGAACACCCGAACGTCCAGGTTTGATATCTTCCATGGTAAGCGAAGGAATTAAGCCTTGTAAGGTTTTCAAGAACAGACGTTTGGAAAATGCACGGCGGTATTCGTTGATACCAAAACTCATGTTGTTGAAAAACAATTTCCACGTTCCGCTGTATGTTAGCGCATCAGTTGTGTCTTTGAGTGAAAAATCTGTTTTTCCATAGCCTTCACGCTTGAATGTAAACACCGCATTTGGTCCACATTCAATGTCGCCGTTAGTCATACGTGTAAAGTGTACGCCCAAAAATGGCATTTCGGGATTGGGAACAGGATAAATCAAGTGGTTGACTTTGTGTTTTGCCTCGTCTGTCAATTCGTAATAATCGCCACGGAAACCCACGACTTTTTCTTTCAATTTTACACCGTCTTTTTTTGCCAATCTATCCGCAAACAAACCAGCGCAAAAAACGACATATTTTGCTTTTATTTCGCCTTTATTCGTGAAAATTGTTGTTGTTTCGCCGTCCTTTTGAACGTCAATAACTTGGTGTTGTAAAAATAATTTACTTTCAGGTTGGATAGACAAACCAATTTCGACCATTTTTTCAGTCGCACCACGAAAATCAATAATTCCTGTACACGGCACTAACAAACCTGCCACGCCTTCGCAATACGGCTCTATTTCTTTGATTTGTTCCGCTGTAATTTTTTCCAAACCCTCGATGTTGTTTTGCAAACCTGTATTGTAGATTTTTTCCAACTGCGGTAATTCACTTTCACTTGTTGCCACGACTACTTTTCCGCAAATGTCGTGTGCGATTTTGTGTTCTTTGGCAAAAGCAACGAGTTCGTGTCGTCCTTGAACGCAATTTTTCGCCTTGTACGACCCTGGTTTGTAGTACAATCCCGAATGGATTACGCCCGAATTGTGACCTGTTTGGTGGTCGGCTAACAATGCTTCTTTTTCAATCAATGCCAATTTTAAATCGGGAAAACGTTTTTGTAATTTGTAAAACGTTGCCGCCCCGACAATTCCACCGCCAATTACTGCAATATCATATTTCATTTGAACTGAATTTTAAATTAATTCCTCTTTTTTCGATTTCTTTTGCACCGAAATAAAACAAAATTAAACTAATTAATATAAAAAGGTGACTAAAATCTTCTCGGTTAAAATATAAGGATAAATCGAGTTTAAACAGAAAGCCAAAAGCTCCAAAAAAACTAATGATTACGGCATAAACAAATGTTTTTAAATGCTTTTCGCCTCTTTTGATAAGGTAAATGCTAATTCCTGCGCAAAAAATAATATACGTCAAAGCAGAATCGAGAATAACGTACAAAAACGTTACAAAACTTAATGCTAAAGCGATGTTTACAAGCAATTTTACTTTCAAAAACACCAACAATTTTTTCTTGATTTCCGAATTATTCAGCAACGCCAACATGGCTTTTCCTGCAAAATAGCCCGAAACAATTCCACCAACCCAATGTGGCATTTTTCCGTAAATTCCTGTGTATTGGTAAAATGTATGCGCCAATCCTGCAAAAAATCCCGTAATTGCAAAAACCAAAAAGAAATAACGCCAATTTTTGACACTTTCGTTTGTTGGTTTGAGTTTAAAAAACCAAATAAGACAAAGAATTGCAACCAACCAATTATAAATTAATGAAATGGGTTCTTGCAGTTGAAGTCCTAAAAAATGATACTGAATTACTTCAAATTCTTTCATTTGGCAAAAGTAATAAATCTTTATGACGTTAGGACATTATGATTTTAGGACATTACGATTTTTAAACCGCAAAGACATAGAGAAGGCGCAGAGAATTAAAAATAGAGTTTCTCGAAAATCTGTCTTCTGTCTTCTGTCTTTGAGCGCAGCGGTCTTACGTCTATTAAAAAAGTAACGCAGGCGGTTTTCGAATATTTAATTTGGCACTACTCAACATACTTGATGTTCCCATAAGTGTAACCATAAAACTTTTGTTGAAACCTATCGGAATCCAATTCACAGACATTCGCCAACAGTGCATATCACGTGTTAAATCCACTCGGAAATTGGTAATGTTTTTAGCACGCAAGTCGTAATAAATTGTTGAAGTTACTTTCCAACGCTTGGTAATACTGATGTCGCCGTTTACCGAAACCGTGTGTGCGTACGTGTATTTATCAGGATTTGTCGGCATTCTGTTTTGGTTGGCGTTGACCGTAATAATGTGGCTGATGTTCACTTTCCATGGAATGGAGAAGTCCAAAAACATTTCGGGGTGTAGGGCGTAAAACTGAAAATCTGAATTCCAATATTGACTAAAAAGATCTTTGTTTTGCTCGATTTTTTCTTTACTTTCTTTAGAAGTAATCGTAAAAGTTGTGTTGAAATCCATTAAAGTCATTCGTCCCAAAACTTTTTTGTCTTTTATCGCAAATTCCTTGATTGCTCTGCCTGTCGAGTCGTTCCACGAATACGGGCTAAAATTTCCACGTGCCACAAAACTCAAAAATGGCAACGGATTGATGCGTAAATCAATGTTAATATCGCTCAATTTCATCGAATCTTTCAACATATCATACGAACCATTAATAGAGAACGCATCAATAATACGTGTTTTTTTGAAGCCTGTGATGGTATCTTTTGCCGATTTTCGTTTCAATTCAAACGTATTGTTGAAACCGTACGTAATAATAGATTGATTTTTAGTCGTTGTTTCGCTGTACAAACTGCGTTCGAATGGCGAATACATAATCTGCTTGTTATATTGGTCAACATAGCTGAAACTTTTGTTCAAAGTCGGGATAAAACGATAACCAAAACTTGGCGTTAATACGTGGCGCAACAACGCTTGTTTCTTGCCTACAAAACGATAATACGCATATAAAACCGTCGTCAATTGGACGTTTGCCGTTAATTGCTGTGACATTCCCGCTTGTTTTAAGGTGTCGATGAGCATCACGGAATTTGGCGCGTCAAAATCTTTGCGGATTTGTTGAAAATTAACTGTATTTCGGTAATTCACGGACGGCGTTAATTTCCATGTGTTTTTGAATAAAGAAACTGTTGTTTGCATCGTAGCCGTCTGATTGATACCATTGAAAAACGTTTGTCCGATAGCTCTGAAATTTCCAGCTTGCATGAGTGAATCGCCAAAGGTAGCCATGTTTTTTGCTTCTAAATTATACGACATTCCGATTTGTTCGTACCATTTTGTTGCCCCAATTTTTGATTTTCGGAAAATTTTAAACGGATAAAAACGAGTGACATTTGTTGTGAAAATTGGCGAAGTCAACATGACGTTGCGTGTGCTTGTGCTTTGATTCATCGAAAGTTTTAACCCCATTGTGATAGGCTTCCCAGGGAATGAACGTGTTAAGTTGATGTCTGATTTGAATGTGTTTGTAAAATAATTGGCGTTGAGTGGATCGATGTTGTTTTTTGATTTATTATCCGACACAAAATTGACGTTTGCCGAGAAGTTCCAATAGGGATTAGCCTTTGGGTCTTGCGTGTGTGTCCATTGGAGCGTGAGTTTGTTGCTCAAACGTTTAGACGGAAAACTTTCTCTGAATTGCTGAAAATTTACGTATGTATTTCCCGAAAATTTATATCTTATTTTATAATTCAAGCGGTTGCCAATATCCCACGAACCACTTGTTAAAATGGAGGCTGTCACAACAGTTGAAATCGTGTCGTTAATTGGAATGTAATAGCCCAAATTCTGAATACCCATTCCGTAAAGTGATTGCGGAACAAATTGCGGAAACAAAAATCCGTGTCGTTTTTCACGCTCTTTTTTCTGCGGAATAATCATAAACGGAAATCCAAGCGGTGTCGGAACGTTTTTAACCCAAATATTCATCGGTCCAGAAACAATGCGTTTGTCGGGAATTAAAATTGCCTTCGAAAGCTGAAAATGATAGTGTGGTTCGGGCAAATCGCAAGTTGTAAAACGTCCTTTTTTAAAGTGAATTTCTTCGTTGGCGTGACGTTTGGCTACGTCCATATAAAGGTAATTCTCGTCTTGCTTGATTTTTACTTCTCGAATAAATGCTTTTTTGGTTTCGTAATTCAACTTGATTTTTCCTACTTCCATTTCCTGTCCGTCCATAAGAATTTTCGGTACGCCAACTCTATTGCTGTCCGCATCGTAGGTGTAAGTCGCTAAAATTTCGTGCGCCTCCATATCGATTTCGATGTAATCCGCTGACAAATCAATATCGGTGTAATGCACTTTGGCATCGCCGTACAAGTAAATACGCTGTTTTTTAAAGTCCGAATAAATAGAATCTCTTGCCGAAAAAGTTGCCGTTTCTTCAAAACTTTCATCGGTAGTGTAAATGGTATCTATTTTGATAGGCAAACTGTCTGTTGGAACAGTGCGATAAGCTGATGTATCGGGCAACGACGGAGAAAAATTAACCGTATCCGCTTGACCATACAAAACGCCACTTCCAAAGATTATTAACAATCCAAAGAGTAAAAGTTGATAGACTTTGTTATTTCGCAAACTGAATTCCAATTAATTTTGTTATTTACTTTTCCGTTTTTAAAGTATGCAAAACTATAAAATAAAGAGATTTAACCTTAAAAAATTAGGTGTTATTGTGTCTGTAATGTTATTTTTTTCATTTCAGCACGTTTTGGCACAGTCTGAAAAACAAACATTGAAAACCGTTTGCATCGATGCAGGTCACGGCGGACACGACCCTGGTTGTCATGGTGGAATTGCGAATGAAAAAACCGTATGTTTGAGCATGGCACTCAAATTAGGAAAGTTAATTAAAGAACATTATCCCGATGTCAAAGTGATTTACACACGTGAAAAAGACGTTTTTGTCGAACTTGATGAACGTGCTAAAATTGCCAACCGCAACAAAGCGGATTTATTTATTTGTATTCATGCAAACTCTGCATCGCCTGCTGCGTATGGCGCAGAAACGTATGTTTTGGGATTGCACAGAACGGAATCGCAGTTGAAAATTGCCGAAAAAGAAAACAGTTCGATTTATTTGGAAGATGACGGCGGTGCGAAGTATAAAGATTTTGACATGAGCCCCGATGCGATTATTTTCAAACAGTTGCAAATGTCTGTTTATTTAGATCTGGCGATTAAATTCGCAGGGAATATTCAGACGGAATTTAAAAAATTAGGGCGTTACGACCGAGGTGTGAAACAAGCAGGCTTTATCGTACTTTACAAAACAACGATGCCGTCTGTATTGATTGAAACAGGCTTTTTGACGAACCCGACCGAAGAGCGTTTTTTGGCAGATGAAATTTCTCAACAAAAAATGGCTGATGCGATGTTTGTGGCGTTTCAGAAATATAAAAATGAATTGGACGGCGTTGACGTAATGAAAGGTGTTTCCCCAACAAAAGAATACAAACAGCCCGAAAAAGTAGAAGAACCGAACGTAGTAAAAGACACGAAAGAGCCGAAAAATGCACCTGTCGAAAACAGTGATTTAACCAATAAAGTGGTTTACCGTGTGCAAATCGTAACTTCTTCGACAAGACTTTCGCAATCCGCTAAAGTTTTCAATGCGCTTGCGGTTTTTGAGTATTTCCAAGACGGACTTTATAAATACACCACAGGCGAATTTGTCAATGATTTTAAGGCCGCCAACGAATTAAAAAATCAACTCCGTGAAGGCGACTATAAAAGTGCTTTTGTTGTTGCGTTTTACAATGGCGACCGCATTAGCCTTGATGAGGCGTTGAAACGAGCGAAGTAAGGAATTCACCACTTGCCACGTGCTTAAGCACGGCAAGTGATGATGTTTTATTCAAAATCTGTATGATATCCTTCTGTTTTGACAAACTTCGCAACGGCCTCAATGTGGCTTGTGTGCGGAAATTGGTCAACGAATGAGAGTTTTTCTAACTTATAACCGTGTTTGATTAAAAGTTCGGTATCACGGGCTTGTGTCGAGGGATTACACG
>DAOMPZ010000102.1:0-2099 GCA_035445045.1 Crocinitomicaceae bacterium
ATTCCTGTTATCGTTGCACCACACAATATGGCGTTGGGTGGCGGTTGCGAAATGGCGATGCACGCTGATAAAGTTGTGGCGCATGCTGAACTTTACATGGGCTTGGTGGAATTTGGTGTTGGTCTAATTCCTGGCGGTGGCGGTTCAAAAGAATTTGCAAAACGCCTTTCGGACGAACTCAAAGAGGGCGACATCAAAATCAACCAATTTAGAAATCGTTTCTTAACCGTTGGTCAAGCAAAAGTTTCTACTTCCGCTTACGAAGCCTTTGATTTGGGTTACTTACGTGAGGGAACGGACGAAGTTGTTGTTTCAAGAGATAGTCAATTAAAACGTGCTAAACAAGCTGCATTAGAATTAGCGAATAAAGGTTATGTTGCTCCAAAACGTGAAAAAAACATTACCGTTTTGGGTCAGGAAGCTCTTGGTATCGTTTACGTTGGGGCAAACTCCATGCAGTCGGGCAACTACATTTCGGAACACGATAAATTAATTTCCGAAAAATTAGGATTTGTCCTTGCTGGTGGCGATTTATCTGAAAATACGACAGTTTCCGAACAGTATTTGTTAGACCTTGAAAGAAAAGCATTCTTAGAACTTTGTATGCAACGCAAAACCTTAGAACGCTTAGAAAGTTTAGTAAAAAATGGTAAAATATTGAGAAATTAAATTAGACATTAAGACGTTAGGACATTAAGATATTAGGACGAATGTATGATGGAAAAAAAAGGACATAATTTTAGAAAATTAGATATTTGGAAAGATTCTATGACGTTAGTAAAAGAGATTTATCTGTTTACAGAAACATTTCCAAATTCAGAAAAATTTAATTTATGTTCACAAATTCAACGATGTTCCATCTCAATTCCGTCTAACATAGCGGAAGGTTCAGGAAGAGGAAGTGAAGTTGAATTTATACGTTTTCTTAAAATAGCGATAACATCGTCTTATGAATTAGAAACACAAGTCATTTTAGCAGGTGATTTATTTTCGATTAAAGTAAATGAATTATTAAATCGTATTCAAGTTATCCAATTAAAAATCGGAGGATTTATACGAAAGCTAAAAATGGAAACCGTCGTAAAGTCCTAATGTCATAAAATCATAATGTCATAAATTAAAAAATATGAAAAATAATGCATATATCATCGCTGGCTTTCGGTCGGCAGTAGGAAAAGCTAACAAGGGTGGATTTAGATTTTACCGTCCTGATGATTTAGCGGCAGATGTGATAAAACATCTTTTAAATAGTGTTCCGCAGTTGGATAAAACACGCATTGACGATGTGATTGTTGGGAATGCAACGCCTGAGGCAGAACAAGGGTTAAACGTTGGACGTTTGATTTCGTTAATGGGGTTGAACACCGACAGCGTTCCAGGAATGACCGTCAACCGTTATTGCTCTTCGGGATTGGAAACCATGGCAATTGCTCGAGCGAAAATCGAAAGTGGTTTAGCTGACTGTATCATTGCAGGTGGTGTAGAATCTATGTCCACGATGGCAATGGGTGGCTGGAGAATTGTTCCGAATTACAAAGTAGCCAAAGAAAACCCAACATGGTATTGGGGAATGGGCTTAACGGCAGAAGCAGTTGCCAACGATTTTAACGTGTCACGAGCAGAGCAAGACGCTTTCGCTTTACATTCACACGAAAAAGCAATTGCGGCAATCAAAGCAGGGCGATTTAAAGACGACATCGCACCAATTGAAGTAGAACGTATTTTCTTAGATGCAAACGAAAAACGTCAAGTTGAAAAATACATTGTCGATACAGATGAAGGCCCAAGAGCATCAACGATTGAGGCGTTGGGAAAATTAAAACCTGTATTCGCACAAAACGGTTCGGTGACAGCTGGAAATTCTTCGCAAACTTCGGACGGAGCAGCATTTGTACTAATGATGTCTGAAAAAATGGTCAAAGAATTAGGCTTAGAACCAATTGCACGTTTAGCATCGTATTCTGTTGTCGGCGTAGAACCTCGAATTATGGGAATTGGCCCTGTTAAAGCTATTCCGAAAGCTATTGCACAAGCAGGCTTGACGATGAACGACATCAGTTTGGTAGAATTAAACGAGGCCTTTGCATCGCAATCACTTG
>DAOMPZ010000102.1:2113-6794 GCA_035445045.1 Crocinitomicaceae bacterium
TTAAACCCCGACATCGTAAACGTAAACGGTGGCGCAATTGCCCTTGGGCATCCACTCGGTTGTACAGGCGCAAAACTTTCGGTTCAAATCATGAATGAGTTAAAACGACGTGGACAAAAATACGGCGTTGTAACCATGTGTATCGGAACAGGACAAGGCGCAGCAGGCGTTATTGAAATGTTGTGAGTTAGACGTTACGACATTAAGACGTTATGATTTTAGGACGAAGACGGATTTAACTTCCTCCTTGGGAGGAGGATTACCTGCGGTGCTGTCTTCGACGGTGAGGAGGAGGACTTACTAAATTAAAGTAAATTAAATAGGGTTCGGTTACGGCTGAACCCTATTTTTAAATTTTTACCCGTTAAAAAGCTATGTCAAGCAGATTGGGTTTGGAATATTTTTGTAAATTTGTTAGATATATTGAAACATGACAAAATCATTATTAATAATAGCTTTATCTGTATTTACCTTGGTGGGTTGCAAAAGTAATTCAACTCGAAAAATCTGTGTTGAAAAATCTGAATGGCGTGATAATGACGGAGTTGATTCATGTTCATATTATTCAAAAAATGAATTATGTGATAGAATAATTGGAAAACTTGAAATCAAATCACGTTTGCACAAAAGTGCCTTGAAAAATGGTGTTTTTGAGGGAGGTGTATCAAGTAGATGGCTCGAAATAAGTCACGATTCCATTAAATATTACGCACCTTCAGGAGAAGTTGCGGATAGAGGAAATTGTAATTGTAAGCATGGGATATTAAACGTAAATTGGGAAAAAGGCGACAATTTACCTGAAAAAGCCACTATCTACTTCAGTTCCCCTAATTTTGTAGAATTAAGATATTATGACTATCCATTTTCCTTTAACACATTACAATATGATTCTTTAAAGGGAAAAATTAACCCCACCAAAATAGTAGGAATAATCAAATAATGCACCTAATATATAATAAGCAAAAATTTCAAAAAAGATGAATAAAATACTTCAAATTTTAATTGCCCTATTTTTTTCGGGGTTCATATTTGCACAAAAAGATATGTCAGTCTATAATGAACATATCAAATTGGCAGATTCGTTAATTAAACAAAAAGACTACAAATGGGGCATAAAATGGAATGTTGAAGAATACATACAAAAACTCCCAGAGTATAAAGCACTTCAAAATAATAAATAATGACGATTGGTCGATTATTGGATATTGTGATTTGTAGGGTTCGGTTATAACTGAGCCCTATTTTATTTTCCAAAGATTATCGCTGTGATAAGCAGTATTGTAAATTATACCACAACTGCAATCAAATTTGTATTTGTTTTCGGGGAAAAACTTTTTGTATAACTTCAAACGTGTTGGTAAGTCCACATTCAAAGGGTCAACTCGGTTGTTTAGCCACATTCCGATAATCAAAATCGGTTCGTGTTTGGGTGGTCGCCAACCATCGTAAAGGTCAATTTTGGTATGATAAATAAAGTGCATTCCGAGAATTTTTTCAGTCATGAAATTTTTGTCAAGTGTTGTATAATTACTGTTTTTAAACGTTTCTATAGAATGAATCGCTTGCTTGTAACTTTGCCCGATGTAAAATACCGTTCCAAGACAAAGTGCAACCGCAAGTAAAAAATACGTGCGTGTTGTTTTGGTTTTCGGTTTGATAAGATTTTTCCATAGCAGTTGAATAGCAAAAAAATGCGGTATAAGTATGGTAAAGCCAACACCGACCAAAAGTGTGACAAATCCTACTAAACTCATGTATTCCAAAAAGATAATGCAATAAAGAAACACACAAAATGTCACACCATTTATAAAACTTGTAAGTCGAGCAAATTTCGTTTGTTCAAGCATTGGGTAAAAAACCATCGTTAAAAAACAAATCGCTATCGTAATAATTGCCCACGTTGTCGGAATACAAAATACTTGCAGATAAATATTTAACGCAAGTATAATCGCAATTAAAACGCTATTTAATACCGCTAATTTTTTCGGATTGGAAAAATACCTATAAATTCTGTTCATACAACATTAACCTAAAATTGTTGTTTTTATTATTTGAGACTATTTTTTTATCCGTCAAAAAACCACATCAACACCTATAAATTTGGAATATTTTTGTATATTTGTTGGTTATAAGAATGTAATAAAAATCCCTCAAAAACTCAATTATGGTTAGAAAATTCACGCTTGCTTTTGTGGTCATTTATGCGCTATCGAGTTGTATGACTTCATTTAGAATTTCAGTAAAAAAACCTGCTGTAATCAAACTACCAAATGAGGTGCGAAAAATAGTTCTAATAGAAGACACGCCCAACAATACAACCATTGAAACAGCTGTCGAAGGTGTTCTTTCAGGTGAACAACTAAATGGTGACAAAGTAGCTACCGAAACGTTTTTCAATGGGTTGGCAATGTCTTTGCGTAACGGTAATTACACATCAGAAAAAGTGAATAGATCATTTGATAAAATCAACCCCACAACACTCGACACACTCTTTTTAGAACACGACGCACAAGCTATTATCGTTTTAAAAAACTTTGATTCCGATGCACCAATTGGCGGAGTTGTTGTCGGAAATGTTTTAGGAAATACGCAAACAACCTTGATTGGAAAAGCAACGCTAAACGTATATTTTCAAGATAAAAGTAACATCGAGAACATCCTTGTAACCGAGCGTTTTGTATTGCCAACATCGGGAAGTCTGAATCCTTTGGCGATGTTGCAAGATGTTGTCAACAGACAAAAATGGTATGCCGAATTAGGTCGAGCGACAGGTGCTCGAGCAGGCTCTTTGTTTTACGCTCCGTGGGTTTGGGTTAACAGAAAGTTCTACAACAAAGGAAATAATGATTTACGCCAAGCTAAAAACATGATTCGCTTTGGAAATTGGGATATTGCCGAAAAAAAACTGACCCCACTTTTGACACACGCAAAAAATAAAGTTCAAGCAAGAGCATCGTATAATTTAGCATTGGTATATGAAGGACAAGGACGTTTAAATGATGCTGTCACGATGATCGAAAAATCTGCGTTGGAATTTAACTGTAAAAAAGCTCCCGATTATTTACGCCAATTATTATTTCGACAAAAAGAAGCACAATTAATTGAACAACAAAAAGAATAAACAACAACTCAATTCATTTTTTCTCACTACTTTTAAGTGCGAATTTTAAACGTATTAAACTAAAATTATGAAAAAAACAGTTATTCCCATTTCATTGTTACTACTGTCATTGAGTATGACAGCGTGTACTAGTGAAACTAAAAATTCAGAAAACATGAACAACACAGAAGAAACTATCGCATCTGAAAACAACATCGTTGACCGATTTGCCGACATTCAAGTTTTGCGCTACGACATCAAAGATTTTGACAAATTGTCGTTGAACCAAAAATTATTGGTGTATTATTTAGCGGAAGCAGGTTATTACGGTCGGGACATCAATTACGACCAAAATTTCAAGTATAATTTGGAAATCCGCAAGGCTTTTGAAACGATTGTCGAAAATTACAAAGACGACCAAAACGACGAGAATTATCAAAAATTCCTTGTTTTCGCGAAACAATTTTGGTTCGCCAACGGCTTACACCACCATTACGGAATGGACAAATTCAAACCCGAATTTTCAAAAGACTATTTCGCAAGTTTATTGAAAGAAACAAATGCTAAATTAAGTTCCGAGGCTATTGAAGCGATTTTCAATCCGAATATTTACGCTAAACGCAAAGTCAAAGACAGCAAAGTCGATATGATTGCGGCATCTGCGAATAATTTCTATGGCGACGGTGTAACGCAAAAAATGGTCGAAGAATACTATGCGAAAATCATTGATAAAAACGACCACGAACCGATTGAATACGGCTTAAATTCAACGATGATTTTAAAAGATGGTAAAGTTTACGAAGACGTTTGGAAAGTCGGTGGGCGTTATGGCAAAGCCTTGGAAAAAGTTGTTGAGAATTTACAACAAGCAACAAAATACGCTGAAAATGAGCCACAAAAGAAAGCACTGTTAAAACTTATCGACTATTTTAAAACAGGCGATTTGAAACTTTGGAACGAGTACAACATTCTTTGGGCGCACGCTACCGAGGGCGATATTGACTACATTTTAGGATTTATCGAAGTTTACGGCGATGTACTTGGCAAACGTGCAACGTATGAAAGTGTTATTCAAATCAATGATTTTGAGGCATCACAACAAATGGCTGTCGTGGCTGAAAATGCACAATGGTTTGAGGACAACTCTACGATTATGGACGCTCACAAAAAGAAAAATGTGACAGGCGTTAGCTACAAAGTGGTGCAAACCGCAGCCGAATCAGGCGATTGTTCGCCGTCAACGCCAATTGGTGTGAATTTGCCAAATAACGAATGGATACGTGAAAAACACGGCTCAAAATCAGTTAGTTTGGGTAATATCATTTCGGCCTACGACAAAGCGAGTGGCGCAGGAATGTTGAAAGAATTTGCCTACGACCAAGCAGAAATCGACCGTGGCGAAAAATATGCGGCATTGGCAGGAAAACTCCACACAGCTTTGCACGAAGTTATCGGACACGCATCGGGTCAAATTAACAAAGGTATCGGACAACCGAATGAAACGTTGAAAAACTTTGCAAGTACCTTGGAAGAAGCACGTGCCGATTTAGTTGGATTGTATTATTTGATGGACAAAAAATT
>DAOMPZ010000102.1:6820-9223 GCA_035445045.1 Crocinitomicaceae bacterium
AACGGTATGATGACACAATTACAACGTTTGGAATTGGGGAAAAATATCGAGGAAGAACACATGCAAAACCGTCAATTAGTGGCATCGTGGGCGTTTGAAAAAGGTCAAAAAGACAAAGTAATTGAAAAAATTGTCCGTGACGGAAAAACGTATTACCACATCAACGATTACAACAAGTTGCGTGCGATTTTCGGCGACTTACTTCGTGAAATTCAACGCATTAAATCCGAAGGCGATTACAAAGCAGGAAAAGCTTTAGTGGAAAACTACGGAACAAACGTTGACCGAGCAACACACGAAGAGGTTTTAAAACGTGTAAAGCCGTTAAATTTAGCACCATACAAAGGTTTTGTAAATCCTGTTCTTGAATTAGTAAAAGACAAAAACGGCAACGTTACAGACGTAAAAATCACGAATACACAAAGTTTTGTTGAGCAGATGTTGTATTACGGAAGAAAATATGCGACATTGAAGTAACAAGTTAAGCGTGTAGAGTGCAGAGTTCAGATGGAGGGCGAAATTGAAGAGTTTTCGTAATTTTTAATGGCGATGTCCAAAAAGTGGCGAACTGCTGCGTTGTGTTACCTTCGGTGCATACTTCGTAAGTCAAATATCAGCAAAAGTCATGTACATTAGTACACTCCTTTTACTTCATTTTCAACGCCTTGCATTTCATCCATTTTTGAACATCTTAAAATAAAAAAGAGGGTGTCTGACTTTTCGGACACCCTCTTTTTTATTTATAATAACTCGTTCTTATCTCAACAATGTAACGTGTCCTCTTTTTATGATTTTATCGTCAACTGTTGCTTTCTTAAAGGTTATTTGCCACGTGTAAGTTCCGTCTTGACTAATTTTACCAAGGAATGTTCCGTCCCAGCCAACTTTTGGATTACGTGTTTCAAAAATAACTTCTCCCCAACGGTTAAAGATTAACATTTCAAAATCAAACGCATCAAATCCGTCTGCAATGACAGGTTTGAAAACATTGTTAAACTCATCGCCATCAGGTGTAAATGTATTAGGAACGTAGAAAATAATATCTTCCAACATCTTAATCACTACACGAGCTGTATCGGTGCAACCAAATTGATTTTCAGCAACCAAAATCGCCACATAATTCGCAATTAATGTTGGGTCATACGTGTGTTTCGGGTTTGCAAGATTTGATGTTTTTCCATCTCCGAAATTCCATGTGTATGACGTTGCATTTTGAGATTGGTTGGTAAAAGTAACATCGCTGTAAACATTTGTTATGGTAGTTGTTGACGTTGTAAAATCTGCTGTTGGACCAGGTGTAATACAAATCAAACTATCCAAATTAGCCGTATAAGAACAGCCATTAGCAAAACTCACGTCTAACGAAACCGCAAAACAGCTATCGCCATAATATGTATGACTTGGTGCTGCAAGACTTGATGTTTGTCCATCTCCGAAACTCCAACTATACGTGTCTGCATTTGGAATTGAACTTGTGAAGAAAACCGTCAATGGTGCGCAACCTGCTGTTGTATCAACGTCAATCGCCAAACTCGCTCCCGTCAACACACTTACAGTAATTGAAGCTGTTCCCGAACAACCGTTTGCATCTGTTCCTGTTACCGTATAAGTTGTCGTTACCGCAGGACTTTCCGTAATGGCACTTGTCGTTGCTCCTGTTGACCACGAATAAGACGTTGCACCACTTGCTGTCAACGTTGTTGAAACGCCCGTACAAACAGTGTTACCTCCTGAAATCGTAATGGTTGGTTGCTGTGTGTTTTGAGTAATCGTCACGGTGTCGTTTACACTACAATTGGTCGCATCTGTTACCGTTACGATATGTGTTCCTACTGCTAAATTCGTTGCATTTGCCGTATTATCACCATTCGACCATGAATACGTAAAGGGTGCTGTTCCGCCGTTAGTTGTAACCGTCGCCGAACCCGTTGGGTTTAAACACGTTGGATTCGTCACTTGGCTTTGCACTGTAAAACCTGCATTATTCACGATTGTTCCTTGCGCTGTTGCGGTACAGTTATTAGCATCAGTAACAGTTACAGTATAGTTTCCTGCTCCTAAATTTGCATTTGTTTGCGCTGTTCCACCACCTGTCCATGAATAAGTATAAGGTGCTGTTCCACCTTGTGGCGTAGCTGATAGTTGTCCATTTTGTTGACCACAATTTTCGTTTTGGTCAACGGTAACGGTTGCTGTAAAACCTGATGAATTTGCCACAGTTGCTTGTGCTGTTGCCGTACAATTATTTGCATCAGTAACGGTTACTGTATAGGTGTTTGCGCCTAAATTAGCATTTGTTTTTGACGTTCCACCACCTGTCCACGAATAGGTATAAGGAGCTGTTCCACCTTGAGGTTCGGCTGTTACTTGTCCGTTTTGCACACCACAATCTGCATCTTGATC
>DAOMPZ010000103.1:0-9057 GCA_035445045.1 Crocinitomicaceae bacterium
AAGTAGGCTCGGATAACGAAAAAATCAAACAAATAGCAACCGTTTCTGCTAACAATGACGAAACAATCGGTGCGTTAATCGCTGAAGCGATGAAAGTTGTTGGAAATGACGGTGTAATCACTGTTGAAGAAGCTAAAGGAACAACTACGGAAGTGAAAACCGTTGAGGGAATGCAATTCGACAGAGGTTATTTATCGCCTTATTTCGTGACGAATACCGAAAAGATGATTACCGAAATGGAAAATCCGCTTATCTTGTTGTACGACAAAAAAATTTCGAGCATGAAAGAATTGTTGCCGATTTTAGAACCCGTTGTTCAAGCAGGAAAATCCTTGTTAATCATTGCGGAAGATATTGACGGAGAAGCACTTTCTACCTTGGTTGTCAACCGCTTGAGAGGTTCGTTAAAAGTGGCTGCGGTAAAAGCACCAGGTTTTGGCGATAGAAGAAAAGCTATGTTGGAAGACATCGCTATTTTGACAGGCGGACAAGTAATTGCCGAAGAACGTGGAATGACACTTGAAGGCGTGACGTTAGATATGCTTGGAAAAGCGGACAAAGTAGAAATCGACAAAGACAACACAACGATTGTCAACGGAGCAGGAAATAAAGAAGCTATCTCGGGGCGTGTAGCACAAATCAAAGCGCAAATTGAGTCGTCAACTTCAGATTACGACAAAGAAAAATTACAAGAGCGTTTGGCTAAATTGGCAGGTGGTGTTGCGGTTCTTTACATCGGTGCGCCGACAGAAGTTGAAATGAAAGAGAAAAAAGACCGTGTTGATGATGCGTTGGCAGCGACAAGAGCGGCTGTTCAAGAAGGAATTGTTCCGGGCGGAGGTGTTGCCTTAATTCGTTCGATTGAAGCATTGGACGGCTTGACAGGCGACAACGAAGACGAAGAAACAGGAATTTTAATCTTGAAAAGAGCGATTGAAGAACCTTTGCGCCAAATTGTAGCAAATGCAGGTGGCGAAGGAGCGGTTATCGTTCAACGTGTCAAAGAGGGCAAAGGCGGTTTTGGTTACAATGCTCGTACAGAAACCTTTGAAGATTTGTTTGAGTCGGGTGTTGTCGACCCGACAAAAGTGACACGTATTGCGATTGAAAACGCATCTTCGATTGCTTCCATGTTGTTGACAACAGAATGTGTCATCGTTGACCAACCCGAAGAAAATCCAATGCCAATGGGCGGAGGAATGCCAGGTGGAATGGGCGGTATGATGTAAAAATATAAAAGGTTGCCACGTGCAACCTTTTTTCTCGTCTTTTACTTCCTGATTTTGTTCAGATAGCTAAAGACGTTACTATATAAAAAACCTCGCTTGAAAGAGCGGGGTTTTTATTTTTTCTACTTGAGTTATGACTTTCAGCGTAGCGAATCTTTTGGTTTCGACATGTTCCATCTTTCTAATTATTACACCAACAGAAGTTCTACTTCACAACCATTGATTAGATAATACAAATTCTTTTTCATCTTGTCTTTCTATCTAAATACACCGCCACAGCACCCAATAACGCCGCATCATCATCTTTAAGTTGAGAGCGTTCAACGTTTATTTTTGTTTTGAATATTTCCAATAAATTTTCGTCCATGTAGTGTTGAACTTTTGTCGTGAAAAAATCGTTTGAATGGGTCATTCCGCCAAAAAGAATGTAGGCTTGTGGGTCGGAAAAACAAGCAAAATCCGCTAAAGCATTTCCTAAAAGTTGTGCTGTGAAATTAATAATTTCATTCGCAAAAACATCGCCTTGTTGTGCTGTCTCAAAAATTATTTTTGACGTTACATTTTCGTAGTTCAATAGGGTAGAAGTTGGGTGTTTTTCTTTTAACTCGTGGAATGTGCGCACAATTCCTGTCGCAGATGCGTAGGTTTCCAAACAGCCTTTTCGTCCACATTTACACAAACGACCGTTTGGAATAACTCGAATATGTCCAAATTCGCCTGCATAACCGTTTGCGCCAAGTATCAGTTTATTATTTACGACGATGCCACTTCCCAAACCTGTGCCGAGTGTGATTAATACAAAATGGTTATATTTTTTTCCTGCACCAAAAATATTTTCGCCAATTGCCGTAGCGTTAGCATCGTTGGAAAGCATTGTTTTTTTTCCAAATTTCTGTTCAAATAATTCACACAGCGGAATAATGCCTTTCCACGGTAAATTTGGGGCGAAATCAATCGTTCCGTGAAAACAATTTCCGTTAGGCGCACCAATGCCGATACCTGCGATTGTAGATAAAAAATTGGTTTCTTTTAAATGTGTATAAAGTTGATTAACAAGTGTTTCGGGTGTTTCAAACGCGTTGATTGGAAACGAATTTTGATAAATTATTTCTCCACTATGTCGTACAATTCCGATTTTGATATTCGTTCCGCCAATGTCAATTCCTAAGATGTTTTCTTCCATTTTGAAGTCGTTTGAAATGCAATTCTAATAATTTATTGGTTATGAATTTTATAATTCACTCGCTAAAGGTATTAAATTCCGTACTAATTCTTTACGTTTCTTTCTCCTTAGCGGTTAATTTCTTGTATCTTTATGAACTGAAATACATTCAATACTATGAAAAAGAAAAGTTTCATCTTAAAAATTGACAAACCTTGCGGACAAGATTGGTCTTCGATGACTAAGACGGAAATGGGTAATTTTTGTGCGCATTGCTCAAAAACAGTCATTGACTTTTCACAACGAACAGATACGGAAATCATCAGAATAATTGAGCAAAATCAAGGTAAATTGTGTGGACGTTTGACACGAGAACAATTGAATAGACCGATACAAGCATACCACCAAACAAACTATTCCCGATTCTACAAAATACTTACAGGACTTTTATTGTTTGGGGCAAGTAAAAATTTATTCGCTACAAACACTCACAAAGCGCAACAAAACATCATATCCACAGTTGACGACAATACAAGTGTACCACTTACACCGATAACATCTCAACCAAAAGATTCCTTAAAAAACAGGGTACAAGGCACTGTCATTGATATTGAAACAAAAGAACCTGTAGATTTTGCAACCATTCGCATTAAAGGTACAGAAATAGAAACAACCATTGACTTTCGTGGGCGATTTGAACTTGTAATTCCCGATAGTTTAATGGCAGAACAAATCTATTTGACGATAATACCTATCAGCGGTGAAGACACTGAATTTATAGTCAAGAAAGATGAATTACCTGTTGTTGGAAGAAATTTTGAAATAACTGTTGCACCGATAGAAATAGAAGTTAAAAGAGAATCATTTACTACCATAGGAGAATTAGTGTCAATTCCAGTAAAAAAGCGACAAGGACGAAAAAGATTCACAAAGAAATCATGTCAATAAATTATCAATTAAAAAAAACAAAAAATGTTTACAATCGAGCAAATCAATCAAGCACATAGCAAAGTAAAATCGGGAGCGGATTTTCCTACGTACATTCAAGACCTTAAAAAATTAGGTGTAATCCATTATAAAACATTTGTCACAGACGGACACACGGATTATTATGGTGTGAATAATCACCAAACGACTTCATCAGCGAAATACGAAAAATTACAAATTGCCGAAACATGCCACGCAGAACAGTTCAAAACAGACCTCAAAGCACACCAACAAGGAAAAACAGATTACCCGACTTTTTGTAACGATTGTGCCAAATCGGGCGTTGAAAAATGGGAAGTAAATTTAGACAAAATGACTTGCACGTATTACGATAGAGCGAATAACGAGCTGTTGACAGAGTTAATTCCACAGTGAAATTCCCTAAACATTATACACAAACATCAAAAAATTTATACCTTTGACTTTCATTAAAAAATAAAAAACATGAAAACATTTCTATTTATTTGCTGTACGTTCGCATTCGGGTTTGCCTTTTCCCAAAAAATAGACGTTAAAAAAGACATCGTTACAGTGGACGGAACGCCTGTTTTTAAATTAAAGTACGACATGGGACAAGACATCATGTATCTTCACAATTTGCAAGACGAGCGATTAGCGATTTTCAAAAACGAAGTTTATAATGATGCCAAACAAATAACAAACGGAAATCCTCAAGGACGAGTGGCATATTACGATGTTACATTTTTAAACGATGACCTTGATAAATGCGAGATTGATGTTGCTGGTTTTAAAAAACCATTAGCGAAATACCTTATTGAATATAAAATCATGGACGGCGATAAATTAAATGATGTTGCGGTGAAAAAATTTGTGAAAATCCACGGAACGAAATTTTCAGACCAAAGAAATAGCTCAACTACGATTATTATCCAACAAAGATAATTGATAATCAAATATTTGTGTTTTAATGCAAATCATTCCACATCAAGACATCGACTGTGAACGTTGGGACGCACTTGTTGCGGCTAATGAGCGTGGCCCTTATGATTATAGTTGGTATTTAGACTGTCTGACCGAAACGTGGTGTATTTACGTGAACAAAGATTACACGAAAGGTTTTGCGTTTGTCACGACAAAAAAATTAGGAATAGAAAACATTACCATTGCGCCATTTGTGCGTGAACATCGTTTTTACGGCACGTGGACACAAACGGAAATAAACACGGCTTTTGAGAAATTGAAACTTTACTTTTACGGTGGTATTCATCAGTCGGATAGTTTTTTGGAGGGAAAAACACGGACGTATCAAGTTGTACGGAATTTAGCTTTGGAAAATCACGCTAGACGCAACATTCAAAAAGCAATTAACAACGCCATAACTGTTACCGAAAGCGAGGATATTCAAACCGCTTTTGACATTTTAGCCGAAGAATTAGGCAAAAAACTACACGATTTTACCCAAGAAAGACAACGCACGCTGAAACATCTTTTTGAAGTGATGCAAAAAAACAACAAACTGATAATCAAAGAAATTCGGCATGATAACGAAGTTGTTGGCGGTTTGTTTTTCTTCAAAGGACAAGAACGTGATGTTTATATCAAAGGAAGTGCGAACGAAATCGGGAAAAAATACGGTGGAATGTATTTAGCCATGAAACAACAAATCGAAGAAACGTTAGCCAACGGCAAACTCTTTGATTTTGACGGCTCGGAAGTCGATGGTGTAAGACGTTTTAACCATTATTTCGGGGCGGAAGATGTGCCGTATTATCAAATTTCTTGGGATAAAAATCCGTTTTGGTATCGTTTAATTCGGAAAATATACTTAAAATTGAAGTGATGAATTTGCATATAACATTTCCGAAACGCCATTTTCCAAGATTTTTTATTCTTGCGATTGACATTTTCCTGTCACTTTTTGCGCTGTTTATGGCGTTTTTGATACGCTTTGAGTTTCGCTTTTCAGAAGCTCGATTTCTCAAAGAATACGAATTGATCAAATATTCCATTCTTGTTTTTTTAGCAGTCAAAATTGTATTTTTGTTGTTATTACAAACACATCGTTCGATTGTTCGACATTCGTCTTCGCCCGAATTTATGAACATTGTCAAAGTTTCGGTACTTTCAACTTTGACCTTTGTTTTGTTGAGTGTTGTGCGCTATTTTTACGTGGACGGATATTTCCTTTTTCCGAGTTCGATTTTGGTTATTGAACTCATGTTGTCAACGCTTTTTCTCATGGGCTATCGAGCGGCGGTCAAGTTTATTTATTTAGATTCTATCAAAGATATTTCAACCCAAACAAACATTTTGATTTACGGTTCGGGCGTTTCGGGCTTGGTCACAAAACGCAGTATCGAAAAAGATTTGCAACTGAACATTAAAATCATCGGCTATTTAGACGACGACCTCAAAAAGAAAAATTCACTTTTGGAAGGTGTCAAAATTTACCATACAGCGCAGTTAGACGATTTATTGGAACGCAAAACGATTAACCGTGTGATTATTGCCATTCAAAATCCTTTGCCCGAAAATAAAGCTTCACTCATTGAAAAATGTTTGAAACACAACGTTGAGGTACAGCAAGTTCCGAGCGTAAAATCATGGATAAACGGCGAATTTTCAACCAAGCAAATTAACAATGTCAAAATCGAAGATTTGTTGGGGCGCAAACCGATAAAACTCAGTCAAGAAAAAATCGAAAAGGAATTAACAGACAAAATCGTGTTGGTAACAGGTGCGGCAGGCTCAATCGGTAGTGGTTTGGTACGTCAAATTGCACACTATCAACCGAAAAAAATTGTGTTGTTAGACCAAGCTGAATCGCCTTTGTATGAAATTGAAAATGAATTAAAAGCCGATTTTTGCGATTTGAATTTTGAAACCGTCATTGCGGACATAACCAATAAAGACCGTTTGGAGAAAGTGTTTAGCCATTTTCAACCCGAATATATTTTTCACGCTGCGGCTTACAAACACGTTCCGTTAATGGAAGAAAATCCGTTTGAGGCGTTCAATACCAATATTTTAGGAACAAAAAATGTTGCCGATTTAGCGGTTAAATTTGGTGTGCATAAATTCGTGATGATTTCCACCGACAAAGCTGTCAACCCGACAAATGTCATGGGCGCAACGAAACGTGTTGCCGAAATTTACACGCAATATTTGAACGAGCAACAAAAGACAAAATTTATTACCACACGTTTTGGAAATGTCTTAGGTTCAAATGGTTCGGTTATTCCGTTGTTTAAAAAGCAAATTGAAAACGGTGGACCTGTCAAAGTTACACACCCCGAAATTACCCGTTTTTTTATGACCATTCCTGAAGCTTGTCAATTAGTTTTGGAGGCAGGAACAATGGGTTCAGGTGGCGAAATTTTCGTTTTCGATATGGGGAAATCTATCAAAATTGTCGATTTAGCTAAAAAAATGATACGTTTGAGCGGACTTGTTGAGGGCAAAGACATCGAAATTAAATTTACAGGCTTGCGACCAGGCGAAAAGTTGTACGAAGAAGTTTTGTCGGACAAAGAAAATACCATAGAAACCTATCATCCACAAATTTTAATTGCTAAAATTCGACCTGTTGAAAACGAAACATTGGTGCATTTCAAAAATTTGTGTAATTTAGTAGAAACGGAAGATAATTTTTTGATTGTACAACACATCAAAACCGTTGTTCCTGAATACATTAGCAACAATTCGATTTATTCAAAATTAGATAAAAATGATCATTGAACCTTATCCCATACAAGTGCGCTATATCGACTGTGATATGGCAGGACACGTAAACAACGCTGTTTATTTCAGCTATTTTGAAAATGCACGTGTTCATTATTTTGGTCAGCTTTTTGGTATCAACCGTGATTGGAACGAAGAAGGAATCATTATCCGAACACACGAAATTGAGTACCTCGCTCCGATTTATTTGAATGATAAACCAATCGTTGAAATTTACATCGAATCAATCGGGACAAAAAGCTATACTATTGGTTATGAGGTGCGTGTAGGAAATGAATTGCGAACAATCGGGAAATCGGTTGTGGTGTGTTATAACGCCAAAACTAAGTCTTCGTATGAAATTCCCGAAAAGGACAAAGAACTATTGGAACAACTTAAACGTTATTAATATGAAATTTACACTTGTATTTATTGGACTTTTACCGAGTTTACTTTTTGCACAAATTGACATCAGAAACAGTCAATCAGGAACACCTTGTTATCAAAAAGGCGCAGACAAAATGAAAAGCAAATACTTTGATTATGACTGTGGAAAAATAGTTGGTGCAGTGGATTGCAACGAAAAATTAGAATACGAAGAACAAGTTAATACTTTTTACTCTAAAGGCAGTGGTGCTTTATTCTCGGGAATATGCGAAACGTGCCACCCGAACGGCGTTTTGGAGCATCGAATTTATTTTGTAAATGGCAAAGAAAATGGTATTGATACGACCTATTACAAAAGTGGTTGCCCAATGGTTATTCGCGAACACACCATGGGAGTTGAAAACGGAACATGGAAATTTTTCTACGACTCAACCCAACAAGTAGCGTGGTCAAAAAGTTATTTTCAAGGTCTTAAACACGGAGTACACGTCTATTTTGACAACAAAGGAGATACAACGATATACGAAAATTACGCAGGCGATTTACTAAACGGCGTGAAGAAAGTTTACTTTACAAAAAACAAAGTCGAACGTATTGTTTACTACAAAAATGGGGTTTTCAATGGTTCTTACACAACGTTTAATTTAGACGGTAAAAAAACAGCTGAAATGAATTACAAAATGGGTAAAAAACATGGTGTTTTGACCTATTATTACGATGATGGAACGCTATTGAAAACCGAAAATTGGTTAGACGGCGTTCAAAATGGCGAATTTAAAACACTCTATTACAACGGCAGTATTCAAGCACTTGAAAACTACAAAAAAGGTGTCAAAGAAGGACTTTTTGAAGAATGGTACAACAACAATAAATTGAAAAGACGAGCAATTTACAAAAAAGGTGGCGTTTTAGAAGAACACCGTTTGACGAAGAAGGCAACGAAACTTATACGTATGGCGCACAACCTTACGCAGGAAAAGAAGACGATGATTTACCTGTGAAAAAAGGGAAGAAGAAGTAAGTTAGTTAAGAGTTAAGAGTGATGAGTTCAGATACGTAACGGAATTTATTCCCTGTCGATAAATAAGAGTTTGATTGAATCTCCGTCCTAACAGAATCTAATATCATAATGTCATACCGTCCTAATATTTATAAATAACAAAAAATTAATAACTTTATCGTACTAAAGCTAATATCTTTACGTTATTAAATATCGTAAACCATATAAATTATAAAAGTATGAATAAGAATTTCAAAAATTTCGGATTAGGAATACTTGGAGGACTTATACCGCTTGGTATTTATTTCGCAGCAACTTCGTATTCTGAAAAAACAAACACGTCTGAACGTATTTTGGCAGAAAATCAGTACGTTAGACAAGTAAATTTCAATGGCGAATCTGCAAATGCGCCAACCTTTGTTGATGCAGCAGAAAACAGCGTTCAGTCGGTGGTACACGTGACGACCAAAGTCGTGACAACACAAGTGCAACGTGACCCATTCTTTGAATTTTTCTACGGCCCAGGTGCAGGTGGCGGTCGTGAGTACAAACAATACGGTTCGGGGTCAGGTTCGGGTGTTATCGTTTCCAAGGACGGTTATATTGTAACA
>DAOMPZ010000104.1:0-8784 GCA_035445045.1 Crocinitomicaceae bacterium
GTCCAAGTATATATATATGGACTTGTTCCGCCTGTCGCCGAAACCGTTGCACTACCGTCCGCTTGCCCAAAACACTTAACATCAGTCTGATTATCCACCGAAACCGTGATTGTTTGACATGGATTATCAGCACACGTTTGCAAAGAAGATGCACTTGTAATATCTAATGTTACACCCATTGCATCTTTTACCTTTATTGGATAAGTTGTTGGCGCAGGAATGTTAGAACCTGTTGCGAAATCTGTCCAAGAAGTAACGTTTACAGCACAATTTGGTGGCATCATACACCCACTCATACAAGCACTACAATCTTGTGTTGTCGTTTCTTCTTGCCATGTAAACGGCGCTGTTCCGCCAGATGCAGTCAAACTTCCGTCATTTTCTTTACATACCGTAATCGCTTGGCAATCACTTACCAATATTGTTGTTGTCGCTACTGCCCCACTCTGTGATGTGTATGTTATTGTATGTGTTCCAACGCCTGCAGTAGCTGGGTTAAACGTTCCCGTAGATGCGTTTGTAATCCCTGGTCCAGCCCATGTTCCTGCTGGTGTTGTCGCAGGACAAGTCGTACCTTCTTGTGCGGTTAAATTTTTCGCAGGGTCGCCTGTACAAAACATAAATCCAGGTCCATTTGGGTCTGCTGATCCGCCACAACCGTCTGTGTCTGTTGTTATAATTTCTGCATAGTTACACGCCCCTGGTACAACACTTACTTCATCAATATAATAATACGCATACGGATTCATTGAAGTAACACCTGTTCCTTGAATATTGGTATTGGCATCATTGAAAAAATTACCTATCATAAAATAACTTTCTCCGCCTGTTGCCACATAATTCCATTGCAAACGTACCCACTGATTTGTTTCGGCAACAACTTGACAACCATAATTTAATTGTGGCGTTTCATTAATCAACGAACCTTGCGCACACGCATCTCTCAAATAATGAGAATTTGAAAAAAACACACCTATATTATTTGTTGAAAAAGTAACATCATCACCCAAACTAATATAAAACGAAACGCAATAGGTTTGCCCTGCTTGTAAAGGCGATGATAATTTTCCTTGAATATATTCACGGTAGCTTTGTCCTAATCCCGCGCCCATTTCGTTGGTAATAATTCCTGCATATTTTTCACCCGTTTTGGCACATTGTTTCCCTAACGCATTGCCCGGTGCTCCAGTAAAAAAATCCATTGGAAACATTCCCCCAAACGGCATCTGATTACACGGAGAAAATAAATCGGGCGAAGAACAAGAATCGCCAGGGGTATTAGAGTTTGCATTATCCCAATCTACTAAATCTGAAAATCCTTCTGATGAACCACCAATAATCGGTATAGGCGTACAACCTGCCGTATTTTCAAAACTTGGGTTAAGAACCAAGTTTTGAGCGTTTGTAGTTTGTGTGAAAGTGAAGTAGAAAAGTGTTAGAGCTAAAAAATAACTGTATTTTTTCATGGGTAATTACGTATAAATAATGTACAAAAATATCTTTTTTTCGTTTTACTAATACCTTAGACGTTGTTTATTTATGAAAGTTGCCTGGTTGATATTAAAAAATCGTTCGTTTAGCCGAAATATTCGATAAAAGTGCAGAAAAAATAATTTTTTACGACAGAATGTTTGAAATTAAAAATCTTTGATTAACTTTGCACTCCGAATTGGAATAGAAATTTAAGATAATTTATAATGAAAGCAGGAATACACCCAGAAGATTACAGATTGGTAGTTTTTAAAGATATGACGAATGACTATGCATTTTTATGCAATTCATCTGCAAACGCTAAAGAAACTATCAAATGGGAAGATGGAAACGAATATCCATTAGTAAAATTAGATATCTCTCACAAATCACACCCATTCTTTACAGGTGTTCAAACATTTGTGGATACAGCAGGTAGAATTGACAAGTTCAATAACCGTTACGGAAGACAACAAAGAAAATAATCTTTATATACTTTTTATAAAGCTCCTTCGTTATTCGTTGGAGCTTTTCTTATTTTTGCTGTTTAATTTTACCACATAAAAAAAATACACAACCTATGTGGTTAAACATAATTTAAAATTGATATGCGACCTTTCGTTCGTTATTTTGTGTTTTTCATACTGATAATTAGTTCTTTAAACTCATTTGCAGGAGCGATTGACAAAGGTTTTAAATCTTTACAAATTTTCAATTATTTTGATGCAAAACAACAATTTGAGAAAGGCCTGAAAAAAGAAACTGCCATGGCGAATTTTGGTTTAGCCATTATTCACAGCCGTTCGGACAATCCTTTTCATGATTACAATAAAGCTTATGAAGCTATTTTTAATGCCGACCAACTTTTTTACAACCTTTCAGACAAGCAAAAAACGAAGTACAAAAAATATGGCTTTCAGCGAGAAACAATTGATTCACTCAAAACACTTTTGGCAACCAACTATTACAACGATGTAATTTTAAAAGAACAAACAGAAATCGCTTTTCATCGTTTTACCATTTTATATCCTTGGGCAAATGAATTTCAACACGCCATTACACTCCGTGATTCAGTAGCGTACAACAACGCAAGTAAATTAAATACAAGTATCTCATTTTTAGATTTCTGCAAAAAATATCCTGATTCGGATTTATTCAACGATGCGAAAGCTAATTTTTTCCGTTTGCAATTTAAAGAACAAACGCCTCAAGGAACAATCGCTGAATATGTCGCTTTTATTGAAAAATTTAAGGAAAATCCATACAACGAAGAGGCACAAGACCGCATTTATGATTTGTCAACCACACACAATACAATCGCTGCATATCATGCGTTTGTCAAAAAATATCCGACTAATAAAAACGTAGAAATAGCGTGGCGGAAAGTTTACCAACTTTTTATGCTAAATTATTCCGAAAAGCGTTTTGATGAGTTTTTAACACAATACCCTGATTATCCGTTTGTTTCAGAAGTAAAAGAAGACAAACAATATGCAACCATGCAACTCTATCCATTCAAGAAAAACGGAAAAATGGGCTGGATAAATAGAGAAGGAAAAATTATTTACCCTGCCGAATACGAGTCGTTGAATTTTTTCAAAGAAGGCTTGGCTATCGCTTCAAAATACGGCAAATACGGCTTTGTGGACAAGCGTAATAACGTTGTTATTCCATTTATTTATTCAGGAGCTTATGATTTTGAAGACGGTCGGGCAATTGTGGAAATCAATGATAAATCGGGAATTATCGACCGAACAGGAACACTTGTTTTTGATACCGTTTACACCGACATCGGGCAATTTTCAGACGAATTGATTTATGCACAAAAAGACGGTAAATACAGTTATTACGACAAGTACGAAGCACGTGTTTTTGACCAAAATTTTGACGAGGCTTTTGCTTTTGAAAAAGGTTATGCAGAAGTTTTTGTTGACAACAAACAAACATTAATCGACAAGCAAGGCACGTTTATCGTTCCGCCTAAATACGAAGAAGTTCATTTTTTCAATGATAGTTTATTTATCGTTTCAGACGGCGAATTTTACGGAATTGTCAACCGAAAAGGCGACACACTTTTACCGTTTGATTATGACGAAATTGGGCAATTATCCAACGGATTAGCAGTCGTTATTGAGGGTGAAAAAATGGGTTACATCAATGCTTTGGGCGAAATTATCATTGCTCCAAAATTCGATGTTTATCCCAATTGCTTGCAACAAGCGCAATTTGTAAACGGTGTTGCGAAAGTGAAGCTTAAAAATAAATTCGGAACAATTGACCCAAGCGGAAAAGTCATTATGCGCTTGCAATTTGAAAATTTAGGCTCGGTTCACTCCAAGCGTATTGCGTTTTCCAAAGGCAACAAATGGGGTTTTGTCAATCCGAAAGGCGAAATTATTACGCAACCAATGTTTGATTACGCCGAAAGTTTCAAAGGCGATTATGCGATTGCGGAATTACTCGCTCAACAAGGTGTTATCAATACAAAATTAGAGTGGATTATCCCGAATAAATACAGCGAAATTCGTCTTTTTGAAAATGATTTTTGGATTGCGTCAGACGGCGCACGTCAATATTTGTATTCCCTTGACGGAAAATTATTATCTGAAAAACACTACCAACAAATTCGTAAATTAGACGAAGTAACCATTTTATTGCAACACGCCAACGCATTGGAATATTACTTAATTCCCGACAAGAAAATCTTGCGTTTGGAGGAGTAACTCTCCCTATTTTTTAGTATTTAATTAGGGTTATTAACACCATTCAGCGGAAAACTACTTTATGTGTTTTACTTTGTCATATAAATAAGAAGTATCTTTATTCAAATTTATTTCTTTACATGAAATTTGATAGAACGTATCATTTAAGTGAATTAGCTCAACAATTTGATTTTAAATATGTTGGAAATGATAATCACGCAATTTTGGGCATCAACGAAATTCATCGAGTTGTCGTTGGCGACATCGTTTTTGTTGACCACCCCAAATATTACGACAAGGCGTTACAGTCAGCAGCGACAACAATTATCATCAATAAAGAAGTAACTTGCCCCGAGGGAAAAGCATTGATTTTATCGGATACGCCGTTTGATTTGTTTAATCAAATCACGATGTTTTTCATGCCTCCGACCAAACAAAAAACGTTGGTTGGAACAAACACAACAATTGCCGAAAGTGTGCACGTTTACCCCAATGCGTATATCGGAAGTAACGTTCAAATTGGCGAAAATGTGATTATTCACGCAGGAGCGGTCATTCACGACAACACCCAAATTGACGAAGGCGCAATTATTGGCCCTAACGCCGTGATTGGACATTATGCTTTTTACTATAAATTAAAACCATCAGGACGAGAGCAACTCTATTCGTGTGGTGGTGTTTGGATTCAAAAAAACGTTGAAATTGGGGCGTGTACAACGATTGACAAAGGCGTGACCGACCTCACAATTATCGGCGAAGGAACAAAAATAGACAACCACGTTCACATTGGACACGACACGATAATCGGGAAAAACTGCGTGCTTGCCGCACAAGTTGGCATTGCTGGTTGCGTGACGATTGAAGACGACTGTATTTTGTGGGGACAAGTTGGCTCTGCCGCTGATGTTACAATTGGAAAAGGCTCGGTTATTTTGGCGCAATCGGGTGTTTCTAAAGACTTGAAAGGCGGTCAAACGTATTTCGGAAGTCCGTGTGGTGAGGCGAGGGAAAAATTTAAAGAAATTGCAGCTTTACATTTGTTAGCAAAACGAAAATGATTGAATTGAAGGAAAAAAATTTAGAACAACGCTTGAATGTGCAAGAGTCGAAATTGAAAGCGATGCTGGATATTTCAAATCTTTTGCAACATAATTTTTCGCTTGAAAAAGTCGTTCAATCGCTGTTTTATTTATTGAAAAATCAATTTAATTTTGAAAAATTTGCCGTTATTTACCAAGATGTTCAATGGGAAATTTTACTCAAAGAAAATATTAAATCAACGCTAAAGACTGCTGAAATTATAGCAGTAAGCAATCGTTTTTCAGATATTACATTTATCAATTCGTCTAAAAATGAATTTTTAAACGAATTTTCGATTGTTGTACCGATTTTTCACGAAGACAAAGCAATTGCGTATGTGTATTTATCTGAAAATGAACAGAAAAAACACGATAAAAATTTTTTAGAAAATGTAGAATTTATCCAATCGCTCGTAAATATTATTGTTGTTTCCATTCAAAATAGACGCATGGTCAAAATGGAAATTGCGCAACAAGCGATTAAAAAAGAGTTGGAAGTAGCATCGCTTTTACAAAGTTTGTTATTTCCGTCTGATTTGCCGTCCAATATTCGCATGGATATTTCGGCGAAATACAAACAACGTCACAAAATTGGTGGCGATTACTACGATTTTATCCCCTTAGACGACGATAATTATGCAATTTGTATTGCGGACGTTTCAGGCAAAGGAATTGGCGCAGCGATGTTGATGTCGAATTTTCAAGCATCTGTTAGAACGCTTTTTGCATACCAACATTTTGAGTTGGATTTTTTGGTTAAAGAATTGAATAAAACAGTGTTACGTTCATCCAAAGGCGAGAAATTCATTACGTTTTTTATTGCAATTTACAATGCAAGCACACGTGAATTTAAATACGTCAACGCAGGGCACAACTACCCTATTTTGACCAACGGAAAAAAATACGAACTACTCAAAAACGGAACGGTTGGTTTGGGAATGTTGGACGAGTTGCCATTTATCCATGTCGGAAAAAAAGTATTGCCGACAAACACAACCTTAGTGCTTTACACAGATGGCGTGGTCGAACTATTGAATAAAGAGGGCGAATATTTTGAAATCGACCGTTTGGTTAAAACCGTTCATAATTTCTATCCGCTCAAAATGGAAGATATGAATAATTTGATTTTTTCAAAGTTAGACGAATGGCGTGGAAACTTAGATTTTGTCGATGATACAGCAATTTTTTCGTGTCGGTTTTTTTAACTATAGTTCACTCACATCAATTCCAAAAGCGAGCAAATCCAAAAGTACATTTTCAGATTCTTTAAAGGTCAAATTTCCTTTGATTTCAACGTTTTTTCCGTTGTAAAAAATACGAATGTCAGCGTTTTCAGTTTTGTTGAGTAAATTTTTTGTCGGTTTAAAACCTGGAATAAAATTCAATACAGCAGTAGCCAATAATCCGCCTTTAGCCTCTGTGAAATACATCGGTTTTCCTTGAAAGACGATTAAATTTTTAACCGAATTGTCCATTAACAGCGTTTCGTCCAAACCAAAAAACCATTCATTTTCGTTGATTTTCTTTAAAATATAAATCGATCCTGCAAAAGTCAATTGATAAACGTCTGTTTTAATTTCTTGAAAATCAATTTCTTTTATCATTTCAAGTTGTTCACTTAACAAAGAAATATCTAAATGCTCACGAAAAGAAATTACGCTATTTAAAATTGGAGACATTCCATTGGAAGACGCACTAATTCCTTGGTAATCAACAGCAATTGCCGAGATATTTTCTAAAAAATTCTTCCATTCGTTAGGAACATTTTTCAAACGGTCATTTTCTGCTAGTAAACCCGACGGAAACGGAAATTGTAAAAACACACCTTTTGTTTGTGGAATTTTTGAAAGATGTTGATTGTTAATCATTTGTATGTTCGACATCTCGCCTGCAAATGAAACGACATTATCGTGAATTTCAAGTGTCCATCTTTTGTTGGTTGGATAAATAACACTTAAAAAATCTTTCGTTTCGACTGTAATCGCCTTAAATTGTGTCGGAACAAGTACATTTCCCGAAATCGTCACAAAGGCTTTTTTGTCTTTTATTTTATAATTTAAGTTCGATTTTTTGGCAAATTTTACAAAATCTTTTTCGTTAGAAAGCGATAAAATAAGGTTTTGATTTTCGGACGCTGTGACCAAAATAAACGGCTCTAAAAGGTTTATTCCGATATTTTTTTCGGTCGGTTTGTCCTTTTGTTTTTCAAGTGTTGATACAATTTTTCGGTACAAATACTGATAATTTTCGTCCGTTGTCAACTGTTTGAAAGCGTCCAAAACTGCGTCTGTTGGCTGAATGACAATAACTTGATCAAATTCACTTGGCACGTCAACGCTAACAGTTTTTGGTTTCGGTACGGAAAAATAAAGCAAGAAAGTTGTCGCCCATAAAAACAGCAGAACGATGAAAACTTTGAAAACAATTACTACTTTTGAACTTTGCATAATACGAAGATACTACATTTTTGTATATGGCAAAATAAACCACATAGAAACAATAGAAAAGATATAGTTTAAAAGGAAAATATAGCATACATAGCGTTTGTCAAAGACAAACATCTATTGCGTTTCTATATTAATTCTAATAATCTATGCAAACCTATGTATCTATGTGGTAAAAATGTCATGAGGTTAATATTTTTTAGTGATGAATAAATTATTATTTAAAATCTTGAGATTATTTGGTTGGCGCATACACGAACACCAGCCCGATAACGTCAAAAAAGCAATCATCTGCGTTGCGCCACACACGTCCAATTGGGATTTTGTGATTGGTAAAATTGCCTTTGGTTATTACGGTATTCCGACCAAATTTTTAATTAAAAAAGAATTGTTTTTCTTTCCGTTAGGCTTATTAATACGTCGTTTGGGAGGTTTGCCTGTGGACAGAACAAAACGGACAAATATTACCGAACAAGCTGTGGAATATTTTAATTCAAACGATAAATTTTTCTTGGTTTTTACGCCCGAAGGAACACGTAATTATCAACCCGATTGGAAGAAAGGATTTTATCATATTGCTGTAAAAGCCAACGTTCCGATTTACCTCGGATTTATTGATTACAAAAACAAAACAGGTGGTTTTGACGGAAAATTTGAGTGGACAGGAAACGTCGATGAAGATATTTTGGAAATTAAAAGACGATTGGCGAAGTACACAGGCAAAGTTCCCGAAAATGGAATTAAAGTTAACGAATTACAAGTTAAAAGTTAAGATGAATAATATAATTGTTGCGTTTTTAATTTTAATGACAACTGTTTTCAGCTACGGACAGGTTTGGAAAGAATTTCTGTTTACGGAAGAAATCGAAGAAAAATATGTTGAACAATCCGACACATCTAAAATAGACACGATTATTGTTCCGCATTGGCAAACGTTTCAGCAAGAACCCACAATTACACCGAATTTCTCAATTCCACACAAGCGTTTTATCAGCTATCCTGCGTTTTTAATGGTTTTCCCAAAGAACGATTTTACCGATAACAGCTTGCCGATAGCGATAAAAGAAATTAGAACAAAAGAAGATAAGA
>DAOMPZ010000105.1:0-8715 GCA_035445045.1 Crocinitomicaceae bacterium
GATTTCGGAATTATCGCCGCAGGAGCAATTTTGCACTACCTTTCCGAAACGCAACACCATCAAATTGGACACATTACATCTATCGCACGGATTGAAGAAGAAAAATACGTTTGGTTAGACCGTTTTACCGTGCGGAACTTAGAGTTGGTTTACTCTGTAAATGAACGTGCTACGACCTTGCTTGATGTTTTGGATAAAACCTTAACGCCTATGGGCGGACGTATGCTCAAACGTTGGATTGTGTTGCCACTCAAAGAGTTAACACCGATTCAAGAACGTTTAAATGCCGTTAAATCGTTTATCGAGAATACGGATTTAAAAGACGAATTACGCTCCTTGCTTTCCAATATTGGCGACATCGAACGTATTGTTTCCAAAGTAGCCGTTGGGAAAGTTAGTCCGAAAGAAATCAAGCAATTACAGCGAAATTTAAACCTTATCACACCGATTAAAAATTTACTTTTTGCCGAAAAATCCAAATCGTTAAACCGTATTTCGGAACAATTAAATCCGTGCCAATCGCTTATTTCGTTAATCGACAAAACCTTAGACGAAGACCCAGCCAACCAAATCGGGAAAGGTGCGGTTATTAATAAAGGTGTGGACAGCGAATTGGACGAATTGCGCCAAATTGCATTTTCAGGAAAAGAATATTTGGAAGAACTCCAACAACGTGAATCGGAACGCACCGGTATTCCGAGTTTAAAAATCAATTTCAACAACGTTTTTGGTTATTATTTAGAAGTCACAAACACACATAAAGACAAAGTTCCCGAAGATTGGGTACGCAAGCAAACACTGGTCAATGCCGAACGTTATATCACGCAGGAACTGAAAGAATTTGAAACCAAAATTTTAGGCGCAGAAGATAAAATTTACGTCATCGAAAGCCGAATTTTAGGCGAACTAATCGCTCAAATGGCAGAATATATTCAAGCTATTCAACTCAACGCCAACCTTTTGGCATCACTTGATTGTTTACTTGGTTTTGCCGTTGTTTCGACCGAAAATAATTATATCTTACCAAGTATTGATGATAGTTTCGTTATCGACATCAAAGACGGACGACACCCTGTAATTGAAAAACAGCTTAAAAATGGCGAAGTTTTCATCGCAAACGATGTGTATTTGGACAACGAAACGCAGCAAATCATCATGTTGACAGGGCCGAATATGTCGGGTAAAAGTGCCATTTTACGTCAAACAGCTTTGATTTGCTTGATGGCGCAAATGGGTTGTTTTGTACCTGCATCGAAAGCAAAAATCGGTCTTTTAGACAAGGTTTTTACACGTGTTGGCGCATCGGATAATATTTCTTCGGGCGAATCGACGTTCATGGTGGAGATGAACGAAACCTCAAGTATTTTGAATAATCTGTCGGAAAGAAGTTTGATTTTATTAGACGAAATCGGACGTGGAACGAGTACGTATGACGGAATTTCAATCGCTTGGGCAATTACGGAATATCTGCACGAACACCCGAAATACAAAGGAAAAACGCTTTTTGCAACGCATTATCACGAGTTGAACGATATGTGTTTGAAATATCCGAGAATTAAAAATTTTAATGTAGCGGTCAAAGAAGTAGGGAACAAGATTTTGTTTTTGCGTAAATTGGTCGAGGGCGGTTCGGAACACTCTTTTGGTATTCACGTTGCCAAGCTCGCAGGAATGCCAATGCAGGTCATTTCGACAGCCAACAAAATGCTTTCAAAATTAGAAACCGCACACGGTGATTCGGAAAAAGAAAAAATCAAAGAAGCGGTTAATAGCAAAGATATGCAACTCAGTTTTTTTCAACTCAACGACCCTGTTTTAGAGCAAATCCGAGAAGAATTAGTCAGCATTGACATCAACACGCTAACACCTGTCGAGGCGCTAATGAAATTAAATGAAATCAAAAAATTGACGGGCGGATAAAGGGTAGAATTTATTACAAAGTAAACGAAATGACTATAAAGCGGAGATAAATTTACTATCTTTACCAAACAATAAATAAAACAAGCAAATGGGATTTGGTTTTAATTTATTTTTCGTTTTTATCCTTGTTCCATTAACAGGAATTTTATTAGTAACTTGGCTACTGACAAGAAAAAAAATATTCGGAAAAACAGTCGGAATAATTTGGCTTGCAGTATTCGGACTTATTTTATTTTCGGGAATTGTTCAGTGGTTAACAGCAAAGACTTTATTAGAAAAGAAAGATTACTACGGAGAATATATTGTTAACCGCAACTATTTCGCAGGCAAACAAGCAGATTGGCAATACAACAGTTTTAGATTTGAAATAAAAACGAATGACTCGATTTATTTTTACGAAACAGACAAGGAAAAAATATTAAAAACATACCGTGGGACAATTACAACAGTCAAACCCTATAACTCGGAAAGATTAATAATAAATATGGAACAACCAACGCACCATATTCTAACAAGTAACCCAACAATTTATCGTAGCTCATGGAGTTTTTACTTGGTATTTCATTCTCCTAAATTTAATAATGTTTATTTCACAAAAGGAAAATGGAAACCGCTTGATTAAATAAACCGCAATACTATTTATGTTACTGCATTTCTATTCAAAAAACACGGAAAATTCATAAATAACGCTCTTTAACAAAATAAAATTACCACATCTTGTCATAAAAACCGACAATTTGTCACAATTTTTACGTATTTAATCTCATTTTCCTTTCATTTTGTCAGCAAATAATTCTCAAAAGATGGTCGGCACAAATATTGACAAAGAGACAGCAACAATCAAAAAATAAAAAAAAAGAATATGGGAAAAATAATTGGAATTGACTTAGGAACAACAAACTCATGTGTTTCTGTAATGGAAGGCAACGAGCCTGTTGTTATTACAAATGCAGAAGGAAAAAGAACAACACCTTCAGTTGTTGCCTTTGCAGACGGTGGCGAAAGAAAAGTCGGCGACACAGCGAAAAGACAAGCTATCACAAATCCACATAAAACGATTTATTCGATTAAACGTTTCATGGGAATTAACTATAACGAGGCGGAAAGAGAAACAACAAAAGTTCCGTACGAAGTTGTAAAAGGCGACAACAATACGCCACGTGTTAAAATTGACGATAGAACATTCACACCACAAGAAATTTCGGCAATGATACTTCAAAAAATGAAGAAAACGGCTGAAGATTATTTGGGTCAAGAAGTTACCGAGGCAGTTGTTACTGTTCCTGCATACTTCAACGATGCGCAACGTCAAGCGACAAAAGAAGCAGGTGAAATCGCAGGTTTGACAATCAAACGTATCATCAACGAACCGACAGCTGCGGCGTTAGCGTATGGTTTGGACAAAAAAGGAACAGACCAAAAAATCGTAGTGTTTGACTTCGGTGGCGGTACTTTTGACGTATCTATTTTAGAGTTAGGCGACGGTGTTTTTGAAGTATTGTCAACAGACGGTGATACACACTTAGGCGGTGACGATGTTGACCAAGTAATTATCGACTGGTTAGCAGACGAGTTTAAAAACGACGAAGGAATTGATTTGCGTCAAGACCCAATGGCGTTGCAACGTTTGAAAGAGGCAGCAGAAAAAGCGAAAGTAGAATTGTCTTCTACCACTTCGACAGAAATCAACTTGCCGTACATCATGCCTGTAAATGGTATTCCGAAACACTTGGTTCGTTCGTTGACACGTGCAAAATTCGAGCAATTAATCGGTAACATCGTAGAAAGAACAATCGCTCCATGTCGTACAGCATTGAAAAATGCAGGATTATCGACAAGCGACATCAACGAAGTAATTTTGGTAGGTGGTTCGACACGTATCCCAATGATACAAGATGCAGTGGAACGTTTCTTCGGAAAAGCACCACACAAAGGTGTAAACCCTGACGAAGTTGTTGCTTTGGGCGCAGCTATCCAAGGAGGTGTTTTGACAGGCGAAGTAAAAGATGTGTTATTGTTAGACGTAATTCCGCTTTCACTTGGTATAGAAACAATGGGTGGCGTGATGACCAAATTAATCGAGGCAAACACAACTATCCCGACCAAAAAATCGGAAGTGTTCTCAACAGCATCAGACAACCAACCGTCTGTGGATATTCACGTGTTACAGGGAGAAAGACCAATGGCAAACGACAACAAATCGTTAGGACGCTTCCAATTGACGGACATTCCACCTGCACAACGTGGTGTTCCGCAAATTGAAGTAACATTCGACATTGATGCAAATGGTATCATGCACATTTCTGCGAAAGACAAAGGAACAGGAAAAGAGCAATCTATCAAAATTGAGGCTTCTTCTGGATTGAGCGATGCAGACATCGAGCGAATGAAAGCAGAGGCGGCTGCTAATGCTGATGCGGACAAAAAACGAATGGAAGAAGTAGAGAAAGTGAATAAAGCAGACTCTTTAATTTTCCAAACGGAACGTCAACTAAAAGAATACGGAGATAAAATTCCTGCGGATAAAAAGCAACCAATCGAAGATGCATTGGCTGATTTGAAAAAGGAATTTGAGGCTAAAAATATAGATAACTTAGATGCAGCAATGGAGCGTTTAAACAATGTTTTCCAAGCAGCTTCTCAAGATATGTACAATGCTGCAAACGCTCAAGGTGGAGCAACTGACAACAACGCAGGAGGAGGACAACAAGGCAATCCAAATGACGAAGTTACAGATGTTGACTTTGAGGAGGTGAAGTAGTAGTTTTTCTTCATAAAAAAGGAAAAGGTTAATCTTGCGATTAACCTTTTTTTGTTTTGTTTAGACAGCAGAAACTTTAGTATTTTAAAGTATTATGTTACTTTAAAAATCAGGTGTTCCCGAAATAGTTCTTATTTTCTTCTTAGAAAACGTGTATTTAATTCCGAATTGGAAACCCATTTGACTGAAACTTGTTTTGGCAAACAATTCTTGTTTTGGTTTAGCAACATCGTGGTCTTCTGCCCAACCGCCTGTAATTATGGCATCTGCATTGTTTGACTCAGGTGTCACCTCATCGACATAATCAAAACTTGATGAGTATTTAGGCAATGTTTCTACGATTTCCTGTCCATCTAATTTATACGAAACTGTTTTTCTTGACTTTTGTTTCACATTTAAAGACATGGCAAAAACTTCCCCAAAAACAGATAAATTGTCCGTGATATTGTAGTTAATTCCCAACGCACCTCTAAATCCAAAAGACGGCGCACCGTTCACTTCTGTTTTAGCAACAACTGTTTCTTGTGTGATAACACCGTTAGAAATTGTTCCGTTTAAAGCATTTGTATTAACCGTTGTTCCGCCCATTAACGGCATTATAATTCCCATTTTAGCATATCCAGAAACTTGTTTCGATGCTCCTGTCGAAAGTAAAACCGCAGGTGCAATTCTAAGTTGGTTAGAGTTTGCAACGTCTTTTCTACTGGAAAAAGCAGCGTGATCAAGATTAGAACTCGCCTCTGTCAAGGTTACTTCCGACTCTGCCATGGTCGTTTTCGAACCGATAAAATAGTTAATTCCCAACTCAACACCAATGTTATCCGTAATCATATAACCTGGTGTTAACTGAAGATTTAAACCATTCCCGATAGAACCCATTAAATTAGAAGACGTGTTATAGCGAACACCCTCGACAATATCTGTGTGTGATTTTACACCTAATACATTTCCAGGCATACCAAAACCATAACCCGCATTAAAATCAAGGTAAAATCCTTGTGCTTTTGCTCCCATAGATGCTAATACCATGGCGCATACTAACGTAATCTTTTTCATAATATCTGTTTTTTTATTTGACTAAAGTAGGAATATTTTTAATACGGCATGAATTATTCATCTTTTTTTTATTTAATGAAAGTTATTATTAAACAATACAATATTGATTATCAACAAATTAATAAAAACATAAGTAATATACGAAGAATTTCGTATTGTCCAATTCAAAAATTAGTCTGATATTTGCATTGTTATAAATTATTAAATTTTAAAGCATGAAAACGTTATTTACAATTTTATTGATGTCCATGGCGACAAGCACCTTTGCACAAATGGGACAAATTTGGCCAGTAGAAACACGCCAAGAGTTTGAAGTAAACAGCAATTATGAGATTACGAAAACGTATGACCAAACTTCTGTTTGTCAGTTTTTTATGTTCATTAACAACAATGAATTTATTCATGTTACCGATGACATCACAAGTTTGTACAAAATCATCAAACGTGAGAGTACATCTGATGGCGACCCAATGTACACCGTAGTTAGTGAGGTGGGAAACACGTACACGTATTTGTTTAGAGAAAGCGTGAAACAAGTGTTTATCTATTCTACAAAAGGCTACGCTATTTCATTCGGAAGTATAAAACCGTACAAAACAGCTGTTTTTTCAAATCTTAACAAGTGATATTCTGTCACTATTCACAAAAAAAGCACCGCATAATGCGGTGCTTTTTTATTTCATAATTTTTTTACATCGCAAAATTCTTAACTTTGCAACACATTCGGCTGTATAGTTCAATGGATAGAACAAGCGTTTCCTAAACGCTAGATTCAGGTTCGACTCCTGATACGGCTACTTTTTTTACTTTTTTCAAATTTTTCACACCAAAATAGAAACAGATTCTATATTTTAGCAAAAAAAAACAGTGCCATGAAAAGAAATTTTAAATTTTTAGCCGTAGCCTTATTAGGTTTGACGATTGCAAGTTGTAACACGAACAACGAAACAACAGCTAACGAAGCAACAGTAGAAAAATGTGTTTATAGCTATGACAACACTTCATCGAAAGTGGGATTTACAGCGTATAAATTTTTAAGCAAAGCTGGAGTTGGCGGAGCTTTTAATGAAATCAATGTGACAAATGCGAACGAAGACGAAGATGCAATTCACGTCATTGAAGGATTAAACTTTGAAATTCCGATTGCAAGTTTGAACACCAAAGATGCAGGACGAGATGAAAATATCAGCAAATTTTTCTTCGCAACAATCAACACGGACAAAATTTTAGGAAAAGTAATCGCACTTAACCCAAATGGCGAGGCAATTTTGGAAATTACATTAAACGGAATTACAAACAAAGTTGTAGGGCAATATACGTTTGAAGAGGACGTAAATTTTCACTTTAATGCCGAAATTGATGTCAACGAATGGAACGCCGAAAAAGGTCTGACAGCGTTAAATACACAATGTAAAGAGTTGCACACCGACCACGCAAACGGCGACAAAGAATCCAAACTTTGGTCAGAAGTAGCTATTGCCTTTTCAACAACTTTGAAAAAGGAGTGTAAGTAAGAATTTCTGTTTAAGATTTTTAAGTCCTCCCCCTTACCCCCTCCGAAGGGGGAAACTTAAATCAGTCTTAACTACCTGCGGTGCTACTTCGTGGTCTGCACTCTTAACTTGTCATAACGTCCTAAAATCATAAAGTCCTAATATCCTAACGTCAAAAAAAATGATTGTCTGTATAGCCGAAAAACCAAGTGTAGCACGTGATATTGCCAAAATTTTAGGGGCAAATCAAGCTCGGAATGGTTATATGGAGGGAAATGGCTATCAAGTGACGTGGACATTTGGACATTTGTGTACCTTGAAAGAACCGCACGATTACACCGAAAAATGGAAATATTGGCGTTTGGAAGAATTGCCGATGATACCCTCAAGTTTTGGCGTAAAAGTAATTGAAAATGAGGGCGTAAAAAAGCAATTCAACACCATTCAAACACTCGTGCAGCAAGCCGAAACGGTTGTAAACTGTGGTGATGCTGGACAAGAGGGTGAGTTAATTCAACGCTGGGTTTTGCTCAAAGCCAAATGTACCGTTCCTGTTAAACGTTTGTGGATTTCGTCCTTGACGGAAGAGGCAATAAAAGAGGGTTTTGCAAAGTTAAAAGACAGCAAACAATATGACAATTTGTACGCCGCAGGAAGCGCAAGAGCAATCGGCGATTGGTTGCTCGGCATGAACGCCACACGTTTGTTTACGAAAAAATTCGGGCAAGGAAAAGCAACATTGTCTATCGGACGTGTACAAACACCGACGTTGGCAATGATTGTACAACGGCAAAAAGAAATGGATAGTTTCGTTACCGAAGAATATTGGGAACTAAAGACCAATTATCGGGACGTAGAATTTTCGGCAACGATTGACCGCTTGAAATCCGTTGAAAAAGCCGAAAAAGGCTTGGAATATTTGAAACAACATCTTTTTGAAGTAACGTCTTTTGAGCAAAAAGAAGGAAAAGAGGGAAATCCTCGTTTGTTTGATTTAACAGGTTTACAAGTCGAGGCGAACAAAAAATACGGTTATTCGGCAGAAGATTCTTTGCGCCATATTCAAAAACTATACGAAAGTAAATTGGTCACATATCCAAGAGTTGACACGACGTATTTGTCCGAAGATATTTATCCGAAAATTCCGAATATTTTAAACGGAATGAAATATTACAGTCAATTAACTGCGCCTTTGATGAACAAACCTATTCCGAAATCAAAGCAGGTTTTTGATGACAAAAAAGTGACCGACCACCACGCTATTATTCCGACAGGTATCGTTCCGTCGGGGATTACACCGCAAGAACAACACATTTACGATTTAATTGCCAAACGTTTTATCGCTGCATTTTACCCCGAATGTAAAGTGTCTAACACGACTGTTTTGGGGAAAGTTGGGCAAATTGAATTTAAAGCGACAGGCAAACAAATTATCGAAGATGGCTGGCGTGAAGTTTACAAAAACGATAAGGACGACAGCGAGAA
>DAOMPZ010000106.1:0-4012 GCA_035445045.1 Crocinitomicaceae bacterium
AACGGCTTGGGAAGCGACCGTTGCAGAACCAACGATTATTCCCGATACGAATACCGAATTTGAAGATTTGTTTGCGCCTTATATCCAAGAAGTGATTAACGCAAGCGGAAATAAAACCGAAAAACGTTTTATTGATGCCATTTCGGACGGTTTGCGCCAAGCGATGCAAAAACACGAAAACCTCGTTATCATGGGGCAAGACGTGGCGGAATACGGTGGTGTCTTCAAAATTACGGAGGGATTTGTAGAACAATTCGGAAAAGAGCGTGTACGCAATACACCGCTTTGCGAATCAGCGATTATCGGCACGGGATTGGGCTTGTCCATTGCAAAAATGAAAGCCGTTGTCGAAATGCAATTTGCAGATTTTGTAACCATGGGCTTCAATCAGATTGTCAATAATTTAGCTAAAATTCATTGGCGTTGGGGACAAAATGCCGATGTTGTTGTACGTATGCCAACAGGCGCAGGAACGGCAGCAGGACCTTTTCACTCACAATCGAATGAGGCGTGGTTTTTCCATGTTCCAGGGTTGAAAGTTGTTTATCCTGCGTTTCCAGAAGATGCCAAAGGTTTGTTGACAGCAGCGATTGACGACCCAAATCCAGTGATGTATTTTGAGCATAAATATTTGTATCGTCATTTGAAACAAGAAATTCACGATGATTATTATACCATCGAAATTGGAAAAGCGAAAACAGTCAAATCGGGAACTGAAATTTCGGTTATCACGTATGGTATGGGTGCTCATTGGGCGTTAGAAGTAGCCGAAAAACACCCCGAAATCAGCTTAGAAATTTTAGACTTACGCACTTTAGCTCCATTGGATAAAGAAGCGATTTTTGAATCCGTTAAAAACACAGGAAAAGTAATTGTCTTGCACGAAGATAATTTTACAGGCGGTGTCGGTGGTGAAATTGCAGCATTGATTAATGAAAATTGTTTTGAATTTTTAGATGCGCCTGTTAAACGCATTGCTGCACTCGATACACCTATTCCATTCGATGCGAATTTAGAACAAAATTATTTGCCAATAAATCGTTTTGAGGAGGCTGTTTTGGAGTTGAAAGCGTTTTGATTTTATTTATTCGGCAAGGGTTAAAACCACTTGCCTATTGATATCAGTCGTCCCGATGGGACTTGTTCGTGTAACACCAGTTAGCGCTGTAAGCACGATGCGTATTTTTCGGACGGATTAAAATCCGTCCGAAAAAATCAATGCGACCGTCCCGCCTTCGAGTTTAGATTTTCATTTTGATGAAAATTTCGTCTTCGTTCATAACGTCTTAATGTCATAAAATCCTAAAACCAAACAATTAACTATAATTTTATCTTAGTATTCAAAATTCATATTATATTTGTGCAAGAAATTAATTTTAAACACAAAAAATATGGAAAATACAGATATTTGGTTAGCTTCTTTAATTACCGAAACACCGCAAGAAGGCAGAGAATTGGCGATTAAAATGGCACGTAAAACAATCGGGGCAATTCAATCCGACCCTGAAGTTAAAAAACGCCTCCGTGAAGTTTATGCAAACGATTCAGCACAATTAGTAGCCTCTGCCAATGTTGTTGCCATAGAATTTCAAACTATCGCTGCAGCGAATAATTATTGGAAACAAAGTTGACATTAAGATATTAGGATATTACGACATTACGACGGTCATAAAATCATAATATCCCTAACGTCATAAAGTCTCATATAAAATAAATACAATATGGAAATCACAAAAGAAACAGTAATCGGCGAATTGGTCGCAAAAGATTACAAAACAGCGTCCGTTTTTAAAAAATACGGAATTGATTTTTGTTGTCAAGGAAACAGAAATATTGACAATGCGTGTACAGCGAAAAACGTTGATGCAACACAATTATTGGCAGATTTGAATGCCTTGTCTGAAAACAATGGTGTAAAAGTAATGAACGACTACAATTCGTGGGATTTAGATTTACTTGCGGATTACATCGAAAAAAGACACCACCGCTTTGTGGAAGAAAAAATCACAGAAATTATGCCTTATTTGGAGAAAGTTACCCGTGTTCACGGAAAACATCACCCCGAATTAGTGCAAGTTTTGGAATTGTTCAACGAATCCGTTGGAAATTTAACGCAACACATGAAAAAAGAAGAGTTGATGTTATTTCCATTCATTCGCAAAATGGTTGATGCAAAACGTAAAAATGCGCCATTAGAACGCAGACCACATTTCGGAACAGTCGAAAATCCTGTTGATGCGATGATGCACGAACACACACGTGAAGGCGAAATCTACCGTGAAATTTCAGAATTGACAAACGGTTACGAAACGCCCGAAGACGGTTGTAATACGTATCGTGTAACGTTAAATCTTTTGAGAGAATTTGAAGACGATTTACATTTACACATTCACTTGGAAAACAATATTTTGTTTCCAAAAGCAGTTGCGTTAGAAAAAACATTAAATTAGCAGCAAATTTAAAACGTAAACAAATGATTCGTACAAGATTAGTGTTATTAACTACCGCTTGCGGACTGTTGATGTGGCGTTGCAATACAAATAGCGCAGAGCATCACCACGACAACGCAACAACACATGAAGTTCATCACCATCACGAAGGTGCTTTAGAAATTGAGTTAGACAACGGAAAAAAGTGGAAAGTCAATGAAGAAATGACACCGTTTATTTTAGGTGGAAAAGAATTGGTTGATACCTATGTTGCCAACAAGGGAACGGACTATAAAAAGTTAGCCAACGACCTTCAAGCACAAAATAAACAGTTGATTAGCAGTTGTACGATGGACGGCAAAAGCCATGATGAATTGCACAAATGGTTGCACCCACATTTGGACTACGTGAAAAACTTATCTAATGCAACGGACAGCGATGAGGCAAATCATATTATTGAGCATTTGCAACATTCTTACGAAGAATATAAGCTGTATTTTGAATAAATATTTAAAGCAACAATCAAAAAGAGGGTGTCCGAAAAGTCGAACACCCTCTTTTTTGTTTTTTGGAACATAATGAAGTGGTATTTTCACTCCAAAACAATCTTGAAATTCTCCACCTCTATAATTTCGTGGGGCAATAATTTCGCACGTTTTCGGGTTTCCAATACGCCGTTTCGTTTTACCATTTCTTCGTTGACAATTATTTTCGCATGGCCACCTGTTTGTGCCAAGCCAACCGCTTTGAGTAATTGAACCAATTCGATAAAATCGCCTTCAATTTTAAAATTAATCTCTTTCATGTTGTGTTTTTCTATAAATTTGATACAGTTCATCGGCAGCGGTAAACGAAGATTTTGAACCATTTAATACTTTTTCTTCTAATTTTTTCATTTCGTTCATTAACATTTCATTGCCGTACAAGTCGTTCAGTAACAATTCGTTAATGCGTTCTTTTAGCCAATATTTATCTTGTCTTTTTCGGCGTGTATAAAAATAATTATTCGCTTGTGTTTTAGCAACATACTCCTCAATCACATTCCAAACTTGGTCTAAATTCGTATTTTCATAAGCACTACACGTCAACACTTTCGGTATCCACGTACTTTCTGTCGGAGGAAATAAATGCAAAGCCGTTTCGTACTGTTTTCGGGCAACATTGGCAAATTTTCGGTTGTCGCCGTCCGCTTTGGTAATGACAAGTGCATCGGACATTTCCATAATTCCACGTTTAATTCCTTGCAATTCATCGCCTGCACCTGCTAACATCAACAACAAAAAGAAATCAACCATCGAATGTACCGCCACTTCGGACTGCCCAACACCGACTGTTTCGACTAAAATCACATCATAGCCTGCCGCTTCACACAAAAATATACTTTCTCTCGTTTTTTTAGCAACGCCACCAAGTGGATCTCCCGACGGCGAAGGTCGGATAAAAACATGGGGATTTATCGCCAATTCATTCATGCGTGTTTTGTCGCCTAAAATACTGCCGCCTGTAACATTACTCGACGGGTCAATTGCCAAAACAGCAACTTTGTGGCCTGCATCAACGATAATTTTCCCAAACGATTCGAT
>DAOMPZ010000106.1:4022-8688 GCA_035445045.1 Crocinitomicaceae bacterium
AATGTACTCTTCCCTACTCCTGGAACACCCGTAATGCCAATGCGGATTGACTTCCCTGTATGTGGCATACATTTTTCAACCAACTCGCGTGCGATTTGCTGATAATCCGAACGATTGCTTTCAATAAGCGTTATCGCCTGCGACAAAAGTGTTACATCACCTTTGGAAATTCCGTCAAATAAATGATTGACAGAAAAACTTTCCATGCGTTTTTTCCTGTTTACCAACCACTTATTTAAAAAATTATCGTTCATCGCTCAATCTCTTTACAAAAATAGAAAAAAGTTAAGAGTATGGAGAACACATTAAGATAAAAGATTACAACGTTGCTGAACCTGTTAAAATCCAACTACCTTTTTTATTTTTTAAATGCACCCAAACGGCTTGTGCATTACTGTATGCCTCTTTGGAAAGAAACAACTCTATTTTAGTAGCAACCTTTTTATTGTCATCACTTTCGAGCGTTTCAAAAGTTGTAATATAATGACCATATCCAAAACCAGAACTTGTTGAACCATCTTTATTGAACACGATAATATTCACATCTGCGCTACGTAAATCAAGGGCGTATTGCCCTATTGTTTCAAACTTAAAAACAAGACCCGTTTGCGTTGGGCGTGAAGTAATGTCAGTATGGAAATCCATTTTTTTCAATTCGACACCTGTCGCTTGACCTTCGTATTTTCCATACGATGAATAAGCATAAGTACTCCAGCTTTGGTCTAATGGAGCATTATCCTCGGTAATAACAAAAGAACCGTCCAATTGAATGAAACTTGGAGATTTTTGATCGAAAAAGATAATTTTCCCAAGAATGGTATCACCAGGTTGAACGCTTGAATTAAACTCCAGATTTACCGACAAATTGGATAAATATTCTGCCTCAATTCCTTCCGAATTATCTCCTAACATATTCTTTGAATAACCGAGTGTATCGTGTTTTGTGGTAGTGAATAAAATAGAAATACCAGGAAAAGCCTTTCCGTCAACTAACTTAAACCCCTTAGGTTTGTTGATTTTTAATAGAAACTTCTTGTTGCGAGGTAAACGATTTGAAACCCACGTTTCGCCATCTAAATTAACGTCAAAGTTTCTATAACTAATTCCATTTTTCGTTAATTTCATTCCTTGAAACGGAATAACACTAACAACTTCCTGTGCATAAACTACTTGCATAGAAACAAATAATCCTACGATGTAAATAACGGTATTTTTCATAGGGCAAATATAACAATAAAAGTCAATCTTTTTATTTTTTAGTTTTCACGTTTCCTATTCTAATTATCCGTACATTTGATGAAATTTAATTTCAATGAAAAAATTATTCATACTTCCAGCACTCTTTGCATTTACTTTTACTTTAAATGCACAAGAGAAAGAATTTAGCTGTTCGCACGTCAAATCAAAAGCGTTAAAAGCCAAAACACCAACTCTGACTTCTTCGCAAGAGGCGGAAACATACAAATACAATGTTCAATTTTACAAGTTGAACTTAAATATGTCCAATACATCAACGTTTATCAGCGGAAATGCAACAATAAAAGGACAAACCGTTGTCGCAACAGATAGCGTTTTATTTGAGCTTTTTAAAACATTCACAATTGACAGTATTTATTTTAATGGTACAAAAACACCTTTTAATCACATTCAATCGGTTGTTAAAGTTCCTGCCGACCTTACAGCTGAAACATCTTTTGAATTAACGGTTTTTTATTGGGGAAATCCTCCAACAGCGGCAACCAATCCACTTGGTGGAGCAGGCTTGTCTAATGCGACATCGCAAAATTTCGGAGCGCAAGTAACGTGGTCACTAAGTGAGCCTTTTTCGGCTTACGAATGGTTTCCTGTTAAACAAGTTTTAAGCGACAAAGCCGATTCTTGTGCGATTAATATTACCGTTGATAACGCATTGAAAGGCGGCGCAAATGGCGTTTTAGACAGCATCGTTGATAATGGAAATGGAACGTCAACCTATCATTGGTTTCATCGCCACCCGATTGCTTATTACTTAATTTCCGTTGCAGTTTCTGACTATATCGAACACAATACGTATGCGTTTCAAGGAACAGCAAATGAGATTTTTATTCAAAATTACATCTACCCTACTGCCTTAGCAAATTACCAAACGGACATTGAACAAACAGGCGATTTTATTGAACTTTTCTCAGATTTGTACGGAATGTATCCATTTGCCAATGAAAAATACGGTCATTGCATGGCTCCAATTAACGGCGGAATGGAACACCAGACCATGACAACACAAGGCGCATTCAGCAAGTCATTGACTTCGCACGAATTAGCACATCAATGGTGGGGCGATTATGTAACGTGCAAATCGTGGGCAGACATTTGGCTAAACGAAGGTTTTGCATCGTATTCTGAATATTTGATGTACGAACATTTATACCCTTCACAAGCTACAAACGATATGAATAGCAGACATTCCAACATTATGTCACAAGCAGGCGGAAGTGTTTATGTCAAAGATTCGACCAATGAAAATATGATTTTCAGCTCTCGTTTAAGCTATAATAAAGGTGCGGCCATTATTCACACATTGCGTTACATTATCAATGATGATAGTTTGTTTTTCAATGGATTAAGAACCTATTTGAATACGTATAAAAATAGTACAGCCACCGCATTGGATTTCAAAACTGTTATGGAAAATGTGACGGGTTTAAACTTAGACGATTTCTTCAATCAATGGTATTTTGGCGAGGGATTTCCGTCGTATTTCGTTAATTATAATAAAGAAAATGACAATTTAATTTTAAACATCAAACACACCACTTCAACAAACAAAACAACGTTGTTTACCAATCCTTTGGATTTGAAAATTTCACGAAATGCTGCTGCTGACACAATTATACGTGTGAATATCACAAGCAATGATGAATACATTACACTTCCGAATTTTTCAAATTTCAAAAAAATCATTCGCACCGACCCTAATAATTGGATTATCGACAAAGTAGGTATTATAAAGGAAGATACAGCGTTACATCTAAGTACAGCCAAAATTGAAACACCGTTGACGGTACAAATTTTCCCTGTTCCTGCAAGCGATATACTGACAATCAAAGGAAATACAAATGATACGTACACAGCTGAAATCATAGATTTAAGAGGTGTTTTAATGAGTTCTGCTTCCTTTACAAAAGAAATTACATTGCCTATTGATTCCTATCCGAATGGCTCTTATTTAATACGTGTGACAAATACAGTCAATCAATCCGTATTGCATAAATTCATTAAATTGTAATGATTTTCACACCGTAATGTAAAAAAAATGAAATAATTAATCACACATTCAATATTTATTTGTACTTTAGTCAACGAATTCTAAAATTTAAGAACGATGAAAAAAATTTTACTTACGCTAAGTTTAGCTATTGGCACGTTAGCAGTAAATTCTGCAAATGCACAAGACTGTTCAGGTAACAGATACAAAAACGACATTTTTACAGAAATTGACTCTGTTGTGAACATCAAGTATGGTGCAAACAAAAAACAAGATGGGGCAACCAACGAAGATTTGTATTTAGATGTTTACTTTCCGAAAAACGACACTGACAATGAAAGAGCAGTTATCATGTTTGCGCATGGAGGTTCATTTACGAGTGGTAGTCGAAAAGATTTTAGAGATTTATGCATCAACATGGCTAAAAAAGGTTATGTTACCATTTCAATTTCTTACAGATTATTGAATGTTGCTGACCCTGCTGTTCTTGCTAACATTCCGCTTGGATTTAAAAAAGAAGTAGTGCGTGCTATTCACGATATGCGTGCTGCGATTCGTTTTATTAGAAAATCAGCAAGTGACGGCAATCCTTACGGAATTAACCCTAATTTAATTACTGTTGGAGGTGGTTCTGCAGGTGCTATCTTAGCAAACCATGTTGCTTACCTTGATACAGATGCAAAAGTTCCGTCTGATTTAGTGAGTTACATGACTGAACAAGGAGGAATGGAAGGAAACTCAGGAACACCAGGAATAAGCAGTGTTCCACAAATGAGTCTTAGTATGTGTGGTGCTATTATGGACACAGCATGGCTAGAGTCAGGCGATCAACCTTATTATGGTGTACATACAAAAGATGATGACGTGGTACAAAACCTTTATGGCTATCCACTTCAAGGAAATGTAGCCGTAAATCTTTATGGAGATTCTTTGATGTACAAAAGAACGCTAAATGTTGGAATTAACTCAAAATACAAATACTACACAACAGGAGGTCACTGTGAATTTGGTTCAGACTTTTACGAAGACATGATGGGATTTGCCTACACACAACTGTGTCAAGAAGGTTTATTGAACACAACGAAAATTGCAAACAAACTGTACTTCTCTGTTTATCCAAATCCAGTTTCTTCTGAATTAACAATTGAAATTCCAAGCAATCAATGGAATGCAAATGTAGAAATCATTGACATGGTCGGAAAAACGGTTTACACTTCTTCAATCGGAGCATCACAGTCAATCTTGAAAGTAAACACAACGAATTTAACAACAGGTGTTTACCAAGTAAAAGTTCAAACAAATGACGGACGTATTGCCGTTCAAAAAATTGTTGTTCAATAATTCAATTTATAAAAATTCTTAATTTTAGAGGGTGTCCGAAAAGTCAGACACCCTCTTTTTGATTTTAAGATGTTCAAAAAT
>DAOMPZ010000107.1:0-8528 GCA_035445045.1 Crocinitomicaceae bacterium
GTCGATAACACCAGAAGAAGATGTCCCTGGCAACCCAATCTACACAACACCAAAATATTATGTAGATTTATTAGGGGACAAAAATCAAATGTATGAAAAAATCTTGGGAGGTATTATTGCGCCACAGTGTTTTGTAAATACGAATAGCGAATTTAGCCCTGTAGCATTACCTTCACACTTGTCTGGTATTAGCTCTAATGCAGCAGCTATATTTGACAACATCAGACCAAGTAGAATTCCAAGTTTCAGATTAGTTATTACAGCTGATAAATCAAAATGGACAAGAGCGGCAGTTATTGAATTAAACCGTTTGAATAATCTAAGTATCGGCGGTGCTAAAGCAGGGGTTTTACGTCAGTCGCCAAGTGTTGACAAAAATGGCAACTCATTAAATGACGGAACGTACGGCTTGGGCTGGTTCCCTGGGTATGCAGTTGACTTGGAAACAGGTATGCGTTTGCAAATTGCTTTCGGAGAAAACTCTTTCTTAGCTGCTGACGGTGGTTCTGATATGATTTGGAATCCATCTGACAGAACAGTCGATAACGCAGGTCGTCCAGTAATGGGAGGTATGCAACCTGTTTATGTTTTCGGTTACAACATTGGTGGTGTTGGTTGCCCTTATTACACAGAAGGTAATAATTGGGTGTACGACCAAATGATGAAAAACACAGGTGCAGAGGTTAGAAAAGTTTATCAGTCTTTAGCTTGGGTTTATATGCCATTACGTGTTGCAGGACACAAAATGTTAGAGTCAGATGTAACAATTAATGTAAACATCAACAAGGAATACTCTGAATTCCAACGTACAGGAAGAAATAATGCAAAACCGATGTTTGGTTTCTCATTAGACGGTTATGCACCTGTTGTTGGTAGCGATACAGAAATGGCAGAGGCATTGAAATTGATTAATGTCGTTCCAAATCCATATTACGCATATTCAGCTTACGAAAACAGCAGATTGGATACACGTGTTAAGATTACGAATTTACCTGATAAATGTGATATTCATATTTACAACATCAGCGGTAAATTAATCAAAACATACAAAAAAGACAGCCCAATTACGTCTGTTGAGTGGGATTTGAAAAACAATAAAGGTATTCCAGTGGCAAGTGGTGTTTACTTGATACACGTAAATGTACCAAATGTAGGTGAAGTTGTCGTGAAATTCTTCGGAGGTATGCGTCAACCAGATATGGAGAATATTTAATCTTGAAAAAGTTGAAAGATGAGAAAGCATGAATTCAAAATATTAAATTGGTTAGTAATCGGAGCTACGGTTTTTAGTAGCTCCCTACTAATGGCAGGAAATGGCGACCGTGTTGGTGCCGCAGGTGCAACGCAATTATTGGTAAACCCTTGGGCAAGAAGTGTTGCCGTCGGTGATGCTAACGTTGCTTCTGTAAACGGAATTGAAAGTACGTTTATTAACATTGCAGGTTTGTCAACGGTTCGTAAAACCCAAATCAAAGCAAACTATACAAATTGGTTAGGAAATTCTAAAATCAATTACATCACTGCAGGTGTTGCGCAAAGTTTGGGCGATGCAGGTGTCCTTAGTGTTAGCTTGCAATCCATGAATTTTGGTGAAATCCAACGAACAACTGTTGAAAACCCTGAAGGTGGTATCGGTGTATTTGTACCGAAAGTAAACGTTATTTCATTAGGCTATGCTAAAATGTTTACGCCGTCTATCCATGGAGGTCTTCAAGTAAAAGTAATCAGTGAGAGTATTGCAAACGCCAATTCGATAGGTGTTGCTATTGATGCAGGTGTGCGCTACCAAACAGGTAAAGATGACCGTTTGAAAATTGGTATTACTTTGAAAAATGTTGGTCCTGCTATGCGTTACAAAGGCGATGGTTTCCAATACCAAGGGCAATACGTTTTGACAGGTGCAACTGCGAGTTTAATCCAACGTTCACAGTCGTATGAATTACCTTCATTGTTGAGCATGGGAATTTCGTATGACATCTTCTTAAATGGAGATAAAGGAAATTCCGCATCAAAAGTGGAATCAGGTGCAACAAACTCGTTAAAAAAATCAAAACCAGAAATCAAACACGTATTAACACCAATGTTTGCATTTACGGCTAACTCTTTTGGTGATGACCAATTGCGTTTGGCTATGGATTACGGTTTGTCAACGGATAAAGTAGCATTTAACTTACGTGCAGGTTATGTTTACGAGAAAAATATTTTCAACGTAGAAAACAGAACCAATGCATTAACAGGGTTTACAGCAGGTTTCTCAATTGATGCAATCACGAAATCGCAAACTGCTTTAGGAATTGAATACGCCGTAAGATTATCAAGCCCTTTCGGTGTAATTCACACAGTAGGTTTGGCAATTAGCTTATAATAAATAAATTTAAAAACTCAATAGCGGTTTAATCCGGAAAAGTTTATATCTTTGTAAAAGAAAACAAGAGGGTCTATTTTTAGGCTCTCTTGTTTTTTGCATAAAAAAATAAAGATTAAAGACGAATAAGTTAAGAATGTAGAGTTAAGATAGAATACGGAATTTAATTTTCCCCTTTGGAGGGGGATTAAGAGAGAGGACAAAACGAAATCCTCCCCCTGCGCCCCTCCAAATGGGGAAAATTCACGTTTCTGCTTTGAATTTTACAAATAGCGATTAACTTTTTTGATCCTTTTTTTCATAACTAAAAAAGAAACAAAAACATAAAAAAATGGCACAAATTAATTATTATACGGAAGAAGGTTTGCAACGTCTGAAAGACGAATTAAACGATTTGATAAAAGTTCAACGCCCAATGATTTCCAATCAAATTGCCGAGGCAAGAGATAAAGGCGATTTGTCTGAAAATGCAGAATATGATGCTGCAAAAGAAGCACAAGGCTTGTTGGAAATGAAAATTGCAAAAATGGAAGAAATTATTGCAAATGCACGCATCATTGACGAGTCAACGATGGATAGCTCTAAGGTTTTTATCCTTTCCAAAGTCAAAATTAAAAATGTATTGAACGGCAAAGAAATGGAATATATGCTGGTTGCCGAAAATGAAGCAGACTTAAAAGAAAAGAAAATTTCTGTTGAGTCACCAATCGGTAAAGGACTTCTCGGAAAATCCGTTGGAGAAATTGCGGACGTGCAGACACCTGCGGGAATTGTTAAGTTTGAAATCATTGAAATTTCTCGCTGATGAGTTCGCTTTTTACAAAAATTATCAACCGTGAAATTCCTGCATACATCGTTGCTGAAAATGACGATTGCATTGCTTTTTTAGATATTATGCCATTGGTAAAAGGTCATGTATTGGTTATTCCCAAACGTGAAGTTGATTATATTTTCGATATGGAAGATGAACTGTTGGGCAAAATGATGTCTTTTTCAAAAGAAGTAGCCATTAAAATCAAAAAGGCGTTTCCGTGTAAAAAAGTAGGCGTTTCAGTTGTTGGCTTGGAAGTGCCACACGCACATATTCATTTAATTCCGATAAACAACGTCAGCGATATGAATTTTTCCAAAGCGAAATTGACATTAACACCCGATGAGTTACAGGAAATAGCACGTAAAATTGCAGAACAAGTGTAGAGTTAAGAGTGCAGACCACGAAGTAGCACCGCAGGTAGTTAAGAAAGTTTACAAAAATTCCAAGTTTCGATGGCGGATTTAAGTTTCCCCCTTTGGAGGGAAGAAAAAGCACCGCTTTTGAAGACCAAGCGGTAGCGCAGGGAAAAAGGGGGAGGACTTCTGAATTTTGAATGATAGTGTGGGAATGAGGACAATATATATATTAAATCCTCCCCCTGCGCCCCCTCCGAAGGGGGAAAGTTCACGTTTCTGCTTTGATTTTTACAAACAGTGACGAGATTTTGGTCTTTTTGCCATAAAAAACACAGAATTAAACAATATATTTGAAATTTATGCAACAAAAATTTGGACATTTTCTTCTAATTATCTTCCTTATTTCTGCGTGCCAAACTTCTTTGGAAAATCAGAAAACAAGTGATTTGGTTAAGGTTTTTAATCATTCGTATTCGAATACAGATCAAATTCGAAGCAAACATATCGCATTAGATTTACAGGTTGATTTTCAAAATAAAATTCTAAAAGGTGTTGCCCGACACGAAATAGAACACGTCGGAAATTCCAATTATTTCATCTTAGATACGAAAAAACTATCCATTTTGAAAGTAACAGTTGGGAGTGGAAAGGAAAAAGAAGTTGATTATAAATTGGAAACGAACGATTCGATTTTGGGTTCGCCTTTAATTATAAAAGTCGATAAGTCAGATAAATTCGTGAATGTTTATTACAAAACAAATCCGTCAAGTGAGGCTCTTGGTTGGTTGGATACGACACAAACGATGTCTAAAAAGCCGTTTCTTTATACACAAGGCGAAGCAATTCTAACACGTTCTTGGATTCCGATACAAGATGTTCCGTCTAACAAAATTACGTATGATGCGCACATTTCCGTTCCAAAGGACTTGTTGGCGTTGATGAGTGCCACTAATCCGCAGGAAAAAAATACGACAGGAAAATATAGTTTTAAGATGCAACAGCCGATTGCACCGTATTTGATAGCTTTAGCCGTTGGTGATATTACGTTTAAAAAAGTGAGTAATAACACAGGTGTTTACGCTGAAACGCCTTGGGTAAATACAGTCAAAAAAGAAATGGAAGATATGCCCAAAATGCTTGTTGCAGCAGAACGTTTGTGTGGAAAATACGTTTGGGGACGTTATGATATTTTGGTGTTACCGTATTCGTTTCCGTTTGGAGGCATGGAAAATCCTCGGTTGACGTTCTTAAATCCTACGGTTATTGTTGGTGACAAAAGTCTGATTTCGGTTACGGCGCACGAATTAGCACATTCTTGGTCGGGAAATTTAGTAACAAATGAAACATGGGAAGATTTTTGGCTCAACGAAGGTTGGACGGTTTACATCGAGCACCGTATTATGGAATCGTTGAAAGGTTCTGAATATAACGACATTTTATCTACGATAGAATGGCACGAATATTTGGTAGAAAAAGACTATTACAAAGAGCAAGGTAAAGATTATTTATTGTCACTAAAACCAAAATTGGACGGCAAAAATCCCGATGACGGCATGACTTCGGTGGCGTATGGAAGAGGTGCTTTTTTCTTTAAAACGATTGAGGAAAAAATCGGACGAACGAAAATGAATGCGTTTGTGAAGAAATATTTTGAAGATTTCCGCTTTCGGACAATTAATACAGAAGAATTTTTAAAGTATTTGCGTAACGAAATCAAAGGAATTGACAATTTGATGAATATTGACGAATGGGTTTATGGTTCAAAAATTCCTGATGTGCGTTTTGTTCCAAAAACAGATAAAATGGACGTAATGCAGGAATTGGCAGAAGCAGTTGCTCAACCGAAAGTCTTGACATCGACCATTCGCCTAAAAAATAAAAATTATAAAATTGAGCGTAATAATTTTTCTACGCAAGAATGGTTACAACTGTTGCGCACCATGCCACGAACGATTTCACTCAAAACCATGGCGGAACTCGATAAATTAATTGATTTCAATTCGTGGAACAATGCCGAAATTCAAACAGAATGGTTTTTATTGGCGATAGATGTCGATTACCAACCTGCTTTCCCTGCGTTAGAAACGTTTTTGAGCAAGGTTGGACGTAGAAAATTTTTAGAGCCGTTGTATGTTCGTTTGACAAAAACACCTCAAAACAAAGCGTTTGCAAAAACTGTTTTTGACAAATATAAAACTGCTTATCATAGTGTTTCTGCCGAAACTGTTTCTGAAATTCTTAAATAAACCGCCAAAGTGACCAACGAATTACAAATCCTATTTGAAGACAATCACATTATTGTTGTGAATAAATTGCCGTCACAAATTGTGCAAGGTGACAAAACTGGCGACACTACCCTACCCGATTTGATTAAAGCATTTTTGAAAGAAAAATACCAAAAACAAGGAAATGTCTTCTGCGGTGTCGTTCATCGTTTAGACAGGCCAACGAGCGGTGTTGTTGTATTTGCAAAAACGTCAAAGGCTTTATCTCGTTTGAGTGAGCAGTTTAAAACACGAGAAACAAGCAAAACTTATTGGGCAATCGTAGAAAGCAAACCGCAAAAAAATACAGGTGTTTTAGTCGATTATCTGTTAAAAAACGAAAAACAGAATAAATCCTACGTTGTTACAAGTGAAAAAAATGGAGCTAAAAAAGCTGAACTAAATTATCAATTACTTAAATCTTCCGATAAATACCATTTAGTTGAAGTGGAACTTTTTACAGGAAGACATCATCAAATTCGGTGTCAACTTGCCAACATCGGGAGTATCATCAAAGGTGATTTAAAATATGGTGCAAAACGTTCCAATCCAGATGGCTCAATTTGCCTTCATGCTCGAACATTGTCTATTTTTCACCCAACGACAAAAGAAAAATTAACGTTTACCGCTCCCGTTCCAAATGATAATTTGTGGACGTTTTTTGAGGGGTGAACGCATCAATGCACTCGAAACTTACAATATTTAATCACACTTCCTTTGGCTGTAAACAGCTTTTCGTAATGTGTTTTGATGTGGAAAATTTCTTTGGTTTTTTCGTCTAAATTTTCGGGTAATTCGTTGTACAAATCCCATGTGTATTGAACCATGTCGTAACCGTTGGCTTTAATCTCGTCCAAGGTTGACTCAAACAGTAAATCGCTGTCGGTTTTGAGATGGATAAGCCCACCTTTTTTCAAGAATTTCTTGTAACGTTCAATAAAAGAACGAGCACTCAAACGCTTGTTAGGCTTGTTGGGTTGAGGGTCGGAAAAGGTCAGCCAAATTTCGTCAATTTCATCGGTAGCGAAATATTTGTCAATCAATTCGATGCGTGTGCGCAAAAAAGCGATGTTTTTCATGTTGTTTTCCAAGGCTTGCTTTGCTCCAATCCACATACGTGCGCCCTTGATGTCAACACCAATAAAATTTTTGTTCGGAAAATGCTCGCCTAAACCAAGCGAATATTCCCCTTTTCCACAGCCTAATTCTAAAACAATTGGATTATCATTTTTAAAATAGTCCTGATTCCATTTCCCTTTTAATTCAAAAGGTTTATCTGCCAACGTCTCTGATACAGGTTCAAAGCAATGTGACATTTCTTTCATTTCTTCAAAACGACGTAATTTATTTTTAGCCATGGTTTAAAATTTCGGCAAAGATAAGAAGATAATGTTTTTTGCCACAGATACACACATTTTTCTATCTGATTAAAACAAAAAATCCATACTTACGCATGGATTTTTTGTATTTCAATTTGTTTTTATTAGCTTTTTAATGCTTCCGCACCACCAACGATTTCTAAGATTTCGTTTGTAATTGCTGCTTGACGCGCTTTGTTGTAGCTGATTGTCAAGGAACGTTTTAATTCTGATGCGTTGTCTGTTGCTTTGTTCATGGCAATCATACGTGCGCCGTGTTCCGATGCGTGTGAGTCCAACAAGGCTTTGTAAAGCTGTGTTTTTAGCGTTTTCGGAATTAAATCTTCTACGATTTCCGCTTTGGACGGTTCGTAAATGTAATCACCAGCTGTATTTTCTCCGTTGTTTTCACTTGGAACGATTGGCAAAAATTGCTCGTTCATAACGATTTGCGTAGCAGCATTTACAAATTGGTTGTAAACAATCACTACTTTGTCGTATTTTTTACCTATGAAATTATCCATAGCGTATTCGGCAATTGTAGCAGCATTTTTAAACGTAAAATCAGCGAAGAAATCATCAATTCCTAATGTTGTTGTCGCTACAAACTGACGGTTTGTTTTTACGTTATCAAATACTTTTTTACCAATTGGCAAAACCGTTACATTTTTATCTGCGTATTCTGTAACAATTAAGTTGTTTACTTTCTTGATAATGTTACTGTTGAAACCACCACAAAGTCCTCTATTCGACGAAATAGCGATAATTAAAACATTTTGTTCCGCTCTTACTTCCGAATATCCATTTTCAGATAAATCAAGCGTAGAACTTACATTTTGTAAAATTTCCTGTAACTTTTCAGAATAAGGACGCATCTGAACAATCGCATTTTGCGCTCTTTTCAATTTCGCCGCAGAAACCATTTTCATCGCAGAAGTAATCTGCATGGTTGAACCTACTGACGCAATCCTGTTTCTGATTTCTTTTAAATTTGCCATATTTTACAAGTTAAGAGTGAGGAGTTAAGAGTGCAGATAGTCCACACTCTTAACGCTACCGCTTAAAAAATTAATATTTTGCCGAAATTTCTTTCGCTACTTTCGCTAAAACGTCTGTTAATGAATCGTCGAATTTACCTGCTTTCAACGCTGACAATGTATCTGCGTGTTTACTTTCCAAGTAATTCAAATATTCTGTTTCAAATTCTTTCACTTTGTTTACTGGAACATTTCTCAACAAGTTTTTCGTTCCTGCATAAATGATAGCAATTTGTTTTTCAACGGAATACGGGTCGCCATCTTTTTGTTTCAGAATTTCCAAGTTTCTAACACCTTTGTCCAATACAGATTTCGTTGCAGCATCTAAGTCAGA
>DAOMPZ010000108.1:0-8439 GCA_035445045.1 Crocinitomicaceae bacterium
TGGTTGTAAAGATACAGCGACAATTACCATAAAAGTTATTGAAGATATTGTTTTCTACGTACCAAATACGTTTACACCTGATGGCGATCAATTCAACAATATTTTCAAACCAATTATGACATCTGGTTTTAGAGCAGACTCTTATACCTTGTTGATTTACAATCGTTGGGGCGAATTGGTTTTTGAATCACACGACCCAAATTACGGTTGGGACGGAACATTTGTCGGTCAAATGTCTCCCGACGGAACTTACACATGGGTAATTTCATTCAAAGCTAAAGAAAATAGTGATAGCTTTAGAAAATTTGGACACGTCACGTTGATTAAATAGGCGGATAAGTTAAAAACATCAATTCAACTTATTCAACAATTCATCGTCAACCAATTCAGGAAGTGTTACTTTTAGATTAGGTTCTTGCTCCATAGCACGTTTAATCGCAAAGATTGCTCCTTCGTTTCTTGCCCATGAACGACGTGAAATACCGTTGTTTACGTCCCAAAAAAGCATGTTTTGTAATCTTCTGTCTGAATCTTCACTGCCGTCTAACAACATTCCGAAACCGCCGTTGATAACTTCGCCCCAACCTACCCCACCGCCGTTGTGAATGGAAACCCACGTTGCACCACGGAAACTATCTCCGATAACATTATGTATTGCCATGTCGGCCGTAAAGCGTGAACCGTCATAAATATTCGATGTTTCTCTAAAAGGCGAATCCGTTCCCGAAACATCATGGTGGTCACGTCCAAGGACAACCGCTCCGATTTTTCCTGCTTTTATGGCTTGGTTGAACGCTTTGGCAATTTCAATCCGACCTTGTGCATCGGCATATAAAATACGTGCTTGCGAGCCGACAACCAATTTATTCTCCTGCGCTCCAATAATCCATTGGATATTGTCCTGCATTTGCTGTTGAATTTCGATTGGTGACTGTTGAATCATTTTTTCAAGCACTTGTTTTGCTAATTCGTCCGTGTATTGCAAATCTTCAGGTTTTCCAGAAGTGCAAACCCAACGAAAAGGACCAAAACCATAATCAAAACACATCGGCCCCATAATGTCTTGCACGTAAGATGGATATTTGAAATCAATACCATTTTCAGCCATAATGTCTGCTCCTGCACGTGATGCTTCTAATAAAAACGCATTTCCATAATCAAAAAAATACGTTCCTCTTGCTGTGTGTCCGTTAATAGCATCAACTTGTCTGCGTAAGGAATGTTGTACTTTTTCTTTGAAAAGTTCAGGATTGTTAGCCATCATTTCGTTTGATTCTTCGAGTGAAAGTCCAACGGGATAATAACCGCCAGCCCACGGATTGTGCAAAGACGTTTGGTCAGAACCTAAGTCAATGTGAATGTTTTTTTCTAAGAAATACTCCCAAACATCAACCACGTTTCCAGCGTAAGCAATCGAAACAATTTCTTTATTCGTCTGTGCTTGTTGCACACGGTTGGCGAGTTTATCTAATTCATAATAAATTTCATCGACCCAACCTTGTTCGTGGCGTTTTTCTGCTGCTTTAATGTTCACTTCTGCTGTTACCGAAACGCATTGGGCAATATTTCCAGCCTTGGGTTGTGCACCCGACATTCCGCCCAAACCTGCCGTAACAAACAAACCTCCTTTGGGTGATTTTCCAATTTTTCTAAAGCCGTTTAAAACCGTAATCGTCGTTCCGTGAACAATTCCTTGTGGCCCAATGTACATATACGAACCTGCCGTCATCTGACCATATTGCGTAACGCCTAAAGCGTTAAAACGTTCCCAATCATCGGGTTTGGAATAATTTGGTATCATCATGCCGTTTGTGACGACTACTCGTGGCGCATCTTTGTGTGACGGAAACAAGCCCATCGGGTGTCCTGAATACATAACCAACGTTTGTTCATCGGTCATTTCGGACAAATATTTCATCGTCAGACGGTATTGAATCCAATTTTGAAAAACAGCTCCATTTCCACCATACGTAATCAATTCGTCGGGGTGTTGTGCTATGGCATGATCCAAATTGTTTTGAATCATCAACATAATCGCTTTTGCCTGCAACGATTTCCCTGGGTAATCATCAATCGGACGAGCAAACATTTGATACGTTGGCTTAAAACGATACATATAAATACGACCGTAAACGGTCAGTTCTTCGTAAAATTCGGTAGCTAATTCCGCATGAAATTGCTTTGGAAAATAACGCAACGCATTGCGTACCGCCAACTTTTTTTCTTCCGCCGAAAGAATGTCTTTTCGTTTGGGTGCGTGGTTAAGTTCTGTGTTTAAAGGTTGTTTGATCGGTAATTCCGTCGGAATTCCTATTTGTATGTCGTGCTGAAATGCTTCTAAAGTCATCTTGAATTATTTTAGAACAAAAGTACATTTTTTTTCAGACTATTAGACATAAGAAAGACATTAGACAGGCTATTTTAACAAGTTCAGCGTTTTAAGTAAACGCTGCTCACAACCAAGAGAATATCATTTTCCGATTAGTTTGGGAATTTCGATTTCGTTGTTTTGATTTCCTCAATACTAAAGCAACACCACAAACAAACCGCCAATCAAAAGGGCGTAAACGATTAACGTTCCTTTCCAAAAGTTATGGGCTTTCTTCAATTCCATAAATTCCAATCCAACGAGAATAAATTTGAGAACGGAAATACAAACAATTCCACTAAGAATGACTTTTCCTGTCGGGAAATTAGATAAAATCGCTACAAGTATCGTCAATGCGATAAGTGCGAAATAAGTGTATGTTGTTTTTGACTTCATGATTTTAGGATATTAAGATTTTAAGATGTTAGGACGAATTCTAACCGCAAAGAACGCCATGTTTTCGCAAAGTTCGCATTTTTTCCTCTGTGCCCCTTGCGTCTTCTTTGCATCTTTGCGGTTAAAAAATAAAACATTTTTTGAGGATTTAAAACAACAAGTACAATATCGGAAACAGCAACAACCATATCAAATCGCAAAGGTGCCAAAAGGCTGCGCCTGCTTCGATGTCTTCTAATTTGGCGTTTTCTTTTTTCTTGAGAATGATTAATCGTAGCACAAAAAGAATAATGACACCCACAAAAACGTGTATCCAATGAAAGCCTGTCAGCAACCAATAATACATAAAAAACGAGCTGTAATCCATGCCGATACCTGCGTCAATTTTTAGGTAATACTCAACGCCTTTCAGTACAAGAAAAGCAACACCAAGCAAAACCGCCCACAGAAAATAGCGAGCGGTCTTGTCATGGTGTTTCGCAGAAAAAAACTGAACGCCTTTCGCAACAAAAAAACCACTTGTCAATAACAAAACGGTGTTTATCGTAGCGATAGATTTGTTTAACAATAAACTATCTTGATGAAACGCCTCACGTTCCAACGAACCGTAATAGGCTAATGCGCCAAACGCCAGTCCAAATGTGATTAATTCCAAGTAGATGACAATCCACAGTAAAATTCCCCCAGGAGGATAGAAAAATGATTTTGAGTTATTTATTTCCATTTTTTTTCGATTTTAGGACGTTAAGACAGTATGATGTTAAGACGGTCATAACGTCTTAAAGTCGTAATGTCATAAAGTCATTTTTTAATTTTTAGACAGTAAGACATAAGAGCAAAGACATAAGACCGTTCACGAAAAGTCTTGTCTTTTGTCTTTCTTCTTTTGTCTATTAGTCTTATTTATTTTTTTCTTTTACTTTTTGTCCGTCAAAAAAAGAAAAAGCACTGCTTTTGAAGAAAACCTCGTCGCTGTGATTTCTTTCGGCAGGGATTAAAATCCCCGCCTATTAATATCGGTCGTCCCGAAGGGACTTATTCGTGAAATACAAGTTAGTGCTGTAAGCACGACCGATATTTACGGCAACTTTCAATTCCGTTTTCTTCTTCACTCTACACTCTGTACTCTTAACTTGATTTAACTTGACTTAATTTTCTCATATAATTTCGCCAAAGACCCCAACAAAGTCTCGGGCGTGGTTAAAATTTCATAATGATTTTGACCGAACATTTGCGGTAAATAATATTTCGCTTGCGCCTCGATTGCCAAAGCGTAGGAATTAATATTTCGTTCGTTCAATTCACGTAATGCTTGTTTGATGTCGTGCAAACCGTGTTGCCCTTCGTAGCGGTCGTAATCATTTGGTTTTCCGTCCGAAAGTAGGATAATCCACTTGTTGCGGGCATCGGTTTTGGCAATTCTCGCACCTGCATGGCGTAAAGCGGGCCCGATACGTGTGTAACCGCTTGGTTCTGCCGCTCCGATTTTGAATTTGGCTTTGTTCCAGTCTTCGTTAAAATCTTTGAGCGTGATGTAAGTCGAAAAATTCCGTGTTTTAGACGAAAAACCGTCAATGGAAAATTCGATGTTAAACTCGTTCAAAATCTCGCCAAACAAGATAGAAACTTCCTTTTCGACATCTAACACACGGTTTCCTGCCGCATAGCCGTCACTCGATAAACTCAAATCTAACAAGAGCAAAATAGAAATATCTTTTTCTTTTTTTCGGTTGGAAAGATACACACGCTCATCGGGCGAAGTTCGGGAATGAATATCCGTATATAAATCCGTAAGCGCATCTAAATCAAAGTTTTCGCCTTGAATTTGACGACGTTGCTGTTGCATTTTATTGTTGACACTCGTCAGCATTTTGCGCAAACCCATTAAGGTTGTTTGGTATTTTGTGAGCGTGTTTTTGTAATAAATGGGATTGGTTTTGATTTGCGTTTTTGGGTAAACTTTACAGTAATTCGGCAAATAACAACGTTTTTTGAAATCCCATTCGTCGTATTTTACGTGAAAACCTTTTTCGTCTATTTCGGCACTTTCTGCAACTGACGTATTTTCAACAAAATCTGCTTGATAGACAGAATGTACGGTGTCGTCCACACGAACGGTGTACTTCATTTTCATTTCTTCCAAAGCATTTTGGTGGTCTTCCAACTCGTCTTTTCCGTCAAAATCTCGCCAATTTCCGTTAAATTCCTCCGCCGATTCGATTTTCTCAAAACTGTGCATCAACACGTAATCTTCTTGTTGTTTTTTGTCAATCGCTAAAGATTCGATTTCTTCTACGGCTTTCGCTTGCAAGGTTGTTTCCGCCTCAATTTTATTTTGAAGCTGTTTAACTTTATCATCGAAATTTTGAAGTTTGGACGTGTCATTTCCAATGCCTGTATTGCGCATAAATTTTCCGTAAAGCCAGCTTACATCACGTTCTTGCGTTTTTTTGTCTTGGGGCAATTGATTGTAAAAAACATCAAACCATTCTTGCAAAGTCGGGTAATCTTCAAAGAGCTTTTTTAGTACCTGTGGCGCAACTTCAATTGCTTTTTGGCTCGATAATTCTTCGTTATACGTGTCTGTTTCCCAATTGAGATTTAACTGCTTTTGAACACACAAATACAGTGTTCGGAAGATATAAAATTGTAGATTCTCGTCCTTAGAAGAAAATAAATGAAAAGAACTCGGCAAAAAGAAATTGTCGTCCTTGTAACCGCCTTCACGCTCGGCAGGAAAAACTTCAATTGGCGTTCCGCAAACGGCACGAGCAATGAGTGTCATGCGAGATTTCACGTCCGCAAGCTCCATTTTACGACTTAAAACCGTGATGTCATTTTCACGTTTTCTTTTGAGGTATTTTAGTACCTTTCCGTATAATATTTCGTCTAATTCAAAGCCCATAATTTATTTTTTTTGGATATTACGATGTTAGGATTTTAAGACGTTATGACCGTCATAACGTCCTAATGTCATAACGTCCTAACGTCTGCTATATCATTAAATCACACAAATCTTTCAATGCCTGCAAGGTTTCGGGTTCGTCTGTTAGAGGTTCAACGACAGCGACATGAACGGATAAGCGTTTAGGCAAGCCGTCTTTAATCATTTTGGCAGCGTTGACAAGTAAGCGTGTTGACACCGTTTCGGTTAAACCAAGTTCGGTCAGATTGCGAATTTTTCCACCGATTGTTACTAATTTTTGCGCAATATCTTTGTCAATTCCTGTTTCTTGCACAACGATTTCCATTTCGGATTTAGCGGTTGGATATTCAAAAGACAAGGAAACAAAACGCTGTCGTGTGGAGGGTTTTAATTCCTTGAATCCTTTCTGATACCCTGGATTGAACGATGCAATCAATAGAAAATCGGGGTGTGCTTTAACTGTTTCGCCCAATTTGTCAATAAACAATTCTCGGCGGTGGTCGGTCAATGCGTGAATGGCTACAATCACGTCGGGGCGTGCCTCGGCAACCTCATCGAGGTATAAGATATAGCCATTTTTTACTGCGGTTGTCAATGGGCCGTCTAACCAAACGGTTTCTGCGCCTTTGATGATAAAACGACCGATTAAATCCGTTGACGATGTTTCTTCGTGCCAACTGACTGTGATTAATGTTTTTCCCATTTCATTTGCCATGTATTCAATAAAACGGGATTTTCCTGTTCCTGTTGGCCCTTTTAATAGTAAAGGTATTTTTTGATTATAAATCGTGTTGAAAACTTCAACTTCCGACCCAACAGCCTTATAATAAATATTTTTTTCTGCGATTATCATAACGGTGTGTTTAAGTAAAGGAAAAGACCGCAAAGCCTTTTCCCTTGTTGTTTATACTGAACTTAACCTAACTTACTCAACATCTTCTTTGATTAAACCCTCATCAGACGGTTTTCCGTATTTCAAAAATTCGATGATATACATAACAATTCCTGTCGTAAACATCGTTGCACAAAGTATCAAGACAACGAAATGCACTTGAATTTCTTTTTGTGTCAACATGAAATCTACTTTCATAATACGTTCCATATACACTTGCACAATACCAGCGACACCAAACGCTGCAGTCATTCCTAACATTCCGACATTTGCCAACCAAAATGCAATGTGTCCGTTTTTGCTGGTGTAACGTTTTCTACCTGTCATGTTTGGAAGTGCGTAGCTGATAATTGCTAATACAATCATGGCGTAAGCTCCCCAAAACGCTAAGTGACCGTGCGATGCTGTTACTAACGTTCCGTGTGTGTATAAATTTGTTTGTGGTAACGTGTGTGCAAATCCCAAAACACCTGCTCCGATAAACGACACGATAGATGCACCGATTGTCCAGAATAAAGCAATTTTGTTTGGGTGATTTTTCTCGCCTTTGCGATACATATACAAGGCAAACAACGCCATTGCTAAGAATGCTAACGGTTCTAGTGCAGAGAAAATTCCACCGACTACCAACCAAATTTTATTCACACCGATAAAGTAATAGTGGTGTCCTGTTCCTAAAATTCCTGACAAGAATGTCAAACCAACGATAACATACAACCATTTTTCGATAACTTCACGGTCAACACCTGTCAATTTGATTAATAAGTACGACAAAATACCACCCATGATTAATTCCCAAACGCCTTCAACCCATAAGTGAACAACCCACCAACGGAAAAACGCATCGGTTACTTGGCTGTCAAACCAAATCATACCTGGTAAGTAAAGCAAAGCGGCGAATACCAATCCCATGGTTAAAACCAAGGCAGTTGTTGTACGTCTTTTACCTTTGTAAAGTGTTACTAAAATAATACCTAAGAACAGAAGAACGTTGATAACGACCAAGAAATCGAGTTCCCTCGGAATTTCTAAGAATTTTCGTCCTTCCCACCAATTGAAATGATACCCAACAATGGCAGCTACACCGACAACGGCTAAGGAAATTAACTGAACATACGCTAATTTCACGCTGACTAATTCACGTTGAGACTCTTCAGGAATAATGTAATAAGCAGCTCCCATAAACCCTGCTAACAACCAAACTACTAACAAGTTAGTGTGTACTGCTCTGGCTGTGTTAAATGGAATAAAATCGTGTAGATTATCCATTCCGATACGTGCAAAGCCCATGATAAACCCGTATAATAACTGTAATACTAACAGCAACATACAAAGTGCGAAAAACCAATAGGCTACTTTTTGTGACTTGTACTTCATGACTCTAATTTTTTAAGGTTAATTACTATCTTTTGCTAAAGGCGAAACAACACGGTCAAAACCATTTAAGTCAATTTCTCCAATCCATTTAAAATAAGCAACCAATGCATCTGCATCTTCATTGCTCATTTTGTACGCAACCATTTTACGACCGTTTGGTCCCCATGGAATAGGCGATGTTAAAATGGCTTTTACCATTCCTTCGCCTTTGCGGTCAATAACTTTGGTCAATTCGGGAGCGTAATAACCGCCTTCTCCCATAATTGTATGACAGCCCATACAGTTGTTGGACTCCCACAGTTCCTTTCCTCGCACCACTTCTGCTGTTAGCTTATCGTGGTTCGACTGATCCATTTTGGGGTTCATGGAGTAAACTGTCAAACCGATAAAGGCTAAGAAAGTCACTACTGTACCGCCTAAAAAGAACGTTCTCGCTTGTGATTTTGATAACATAATTCAAAAATTTAATTATTAGTTTAT
>DAOMPZ010000109.1:0-8399 GCA_035445045.1 Crocinitomicaceae bacterium
AATACACATAAAATTGCGGTTACTCCTCGTGGTGCAGGAACGGGTTTGAGCGGCGGTTGTTTACCTGTTCAAGGAGGTGTCGTGTTGGATATGAAACGCATGAATCGTATTTTAGAAATTGACACCGAAAATTGCCAAATCACAACCGAACCAGGCGTGATTACCGAAGATTTGATGCAAGCGGTAAAAAAAGAAAATCTATTTTATCCTGTTGACCCGTCAAGCAAAGGAAGTTGTTTTATTGGCGGAAACGTAGCAGAAAATTCAGGCGGAACACGTGCTGTAAAATACGGTGTTGTCAAAGATTATGTATTAAATTTAGAGGTAGTTTTGCCCAATGGCGAAGTGATGTGGACAGGCGCAAATACCTTGAAAAACTCCACAGGTTACGATTTGACACGATTAATTGTTGGGTCGGAAGGAACGTTAGCAGTTGTAACGAAAATCGTTTTGAAATTATTGCCATTGCCAACCAAAGATTTGTTGATTTTTGTACCATTTCACTCGTCCAAACAAGCGTGTCAAGCGGTCAATAAAATATTTTTAGCAGGTTATACGCCCTCAACGTTAGAATTTATCGAGCGTGATGCAATCGACATTTCGCAAGAATATTTGGGTGAATTTCCCATTCAATTAAAAGACGAAGAAAAAGCATCGCTGTTTATCGAAGTCGATGGCACGGACGAAGAACAACTGCTGAAAGAAATTGAGGGAATTGTAGGAGTTTTGGAACAGTTTGAGATTGGCGACATTCTTTTTGCCGACGATGCGACTACGAAAGATGCTTTGTGGAAAGTGCGCCGAGCGATGGGAATAGCAGCTAAAAAAAATACAATTTATAAAGAAGAAGACACCGTCGTTCCAAGAGCAAAACTTCCCGAATTAATGGAAAAAGTCAAGACATTAGGTGCGAAATATGGTTTTAAATCAATTTGTTATGGCCACGCAGGTGATGGAAATTTGCACATCAACATTCTGAAAGAAAACATGAGTGATGAGGCTTGGAAAAACGAACTACCCAAAGCTGTTGAAAAACTCTTGACGTACACCAAAGAACTCGGAGGAACAATTAGTGGAGAGCATGGAATTGGCTATGTTCAGCGTGAATATATGCACATTCCGTTCAACGCAACAGCGATTAACATTCAAAAGCAAATCAAACAATTATTCGACCCCAATAATATTTTGAATCCCGATAAAATGTTTGTGTGATGTAATCAATAAAAAAAGCCACTCGAAAGTGGCTTTAATGAAAACATCTAAAAACTAACTTTATTTATTCAATTACAACCTTTCTGGAAACATCGCCTTGTTCCGTCGTTGCAGTAATGATATAAATACCTTTATCAAGCGTTGAAACATTAATTTCTTTCGCTAAAACATCATTTAAAAATTCTTTTTGAACCAATTGTCCTTTCACATCAAAAATGCGATATTCGATTAATTTTGTTCCGTCAACAGCAATTGTAACGGTTTCTTTCGCTGGATTTGGATAAACGATAAACGCTTGCAATAATTGCTCTGGCGAAACATTCGCTACACAACCAGCAATGTTATGTGTCATGTTTGTAAAATCAATAAAACACGCATATTCTGGGTGGTCGATGAATGGATTACGGTTACTTTGTAACGAGTCTATATAGTCATTTCGTGTGATTTCAAACTTCGTTGGAGGAAATTGTGTATTCCATTGTTTTAACACCGCTTGGTCTTGTCCGTACGCAATTTGCGCAGAAATACTCGCTGGCAATTTCCATGTTGTTCCGTTTTCTGTGTAACGTGTCATCATGTAAAACATCGCTCGTGCTGCCGTTCCTTTTTGCTCGTCACGTGGCTCGTAAACCCATTGTCCATTCGCATTTTTACCATAATAAGAATTGCCGTGAGCTTGAATAGTATCACTTACAACAACACCTAATGGATAGTTGGAACGAATAGCATTTGCATCATTTTGATTAACTAAGAATAAGTTGTGGTAATCGCTGTAAAAATTAGCATTGTTATTATCTACTGGAAACCAAGAATTAGCAAACGTATGCTCACGTGACATTCCAGCTGCTGTAAAATTAAACGGATAATCATACATATAAATGTTGCCTGTATAAGCACACGTTACCGCTTTTTTGCCGTTTGTTGTATCTCTTCCTTGGAACTTATCAACCATTTTAGCAGCATAATCACTGTAGAAATTTTGGAAATGTGGCGCAACCAAACCGTGTAAATCGCTCAACAATGTAGGTGATGTTGTCACAATCGCATCGTATTCCGTTGTTGGCATCATCGTAGCAGGAGTTTGTTGGTTTCCTGTCAATGGGCTTGTTGTGTTGTAGTTAATTCCAGCACCTGCGCCGTTGTAAGCAAAAACCGCAAAATAATAGTTTGAACTTGCCAAAATATCATTCGGCGTAAAAGTTGTACTTGCAGAAGATTTAACCACTTTCGCACCTCCAATCATGTCACCTGCGCTGTATGTTGTTCCGTCAACAGGAACTTCGGTAATTGCTGAACCTTGTTTTCTTAATACCAAATATCCGTCTGTGTTAGAAGATGCCGTGAAATTCGCTACAATGCGGTATGTTTTCACGTTAGAAAAAGTCAAATTTGTTGGTTGTGCTGTTGGCTCGGTTGCTGTTCCACCACCGTAACCTGTAAGGTCAAATGTAAAGGTTGGAAAATCCAAATCGTTAGAAGTAATTGTTACTTTTGCTGTGCGTGTTCCTGCTGCTGTCGGAGTAAAGTTAATGCCGATATTTTCTTCACTCGAACCTGCAATACTCAATGGATAAGTTGGTGTTGTCGCTAATGCAAAATCACTTGCATTTGCACCCGAAATAGTAATCGCTGAAACAGATAATGGGTCGCTTGAACCTGTATTTTTAATTTTAAACGGTAACAAAGTCGCTACACCAACATTACTTGAAACAGACTGATTAGAGTTATTTGCAATCGTTGCATCGTTCACTTGAACCGTTAATTCTTGGTGTGTTACAGCCGCTGCATTGACAACAACGTTATCCAAACCAATATTCCCAGCACCTTTGTTAACATAAATAAACTTGATGAAACGTGTTGTTGAATTTAAAGTTACCGATCTATTGTCATACGCTTGATCTGCTCCTAAGTTTGCTTTATTATAGTTTGCAACAGTCGTATAAGAACCTCCGTCAACAGATTCTTGAACTTCAAATTCACTTGCTGCATTCAAACTATTTCCCGCGATATCAAACGTCATCACACCTGGTGAACTTGCCACGTTAATCGTTAAACTTCTTCCTGTCGATGCAAATTTCATTGCAGGCGCAGGATTTCCCGATGCGGTGTAATAATCTGCAAGTGATGTTGTCCAACCGACACTTGGTAATTGTGACCCCGAAAAGTCACACGATGTTGGCAATGTTGCCTGAGCTAACCCTAAAAAAGCGGTTGTAAGCCCTACAAAAACTGAAAAAATTCTCTTTTTCATACTACTTGTTTTTTAAATTAAAATTCTAAACCTATTCCTATATTAAATTTCAAACCTTGTCCGTACATCACTCCAACAGAGTTAATGTCAAACCCTGTTCCGTATGTACTCGACAGCAACGCATCTGAAATGTATTTTGTCCCTAACGTATTGATAATACTACCGTTAAACGTTAAAGCGTATTGTTTTTTAATAATGTATTTATATCCTGCAAAAACATTCAACAAGCCATAACCTGGTGATTTCCACGAGTCACGACCTGCATTTTCGCCTTTCAAAATAAACGGATTAAAGTCCGAATAAAGTCGGTCGAAATACTGATATTGAATTTTGAAATAAAGACGTTTTATCGGTTCAACTCTAATTCCGCCCATAATCATCGTTTGCGGTGCATCGCCCACGTGTACGCCTTTCGCATCGAATGTCACATTGTAATTATACGCAGGCAATTCAACTGTTTTACTTGAATTCCAACGCCAATCGCCTAACGAAACTGATGTTTCCAAACTCAACTGCTTAATAATTTTCCAAACGCCGTCAAATTCAACACCCATGTGTATTGCGTCCATTCCTTGTACGTTCACACGAATTGTTTCCATTGGGTCGTTTGGGTTAGGAACTTGCAAACCATTCGGGAACGGCTTGTTTTTCCAATTTGTAAAATACGCATTCACAGAAAATGCCAACTTTTTAGACCTAAAATTATATCCCAACTCAATCGCTTGGATAACTTCATTTTTAATTTCAGCGAAGAAATTGTTGTACGTATTGTCCACTACATTCGTAAACATCGGCGTTCGAGATAAATATCCCAAATTCATAAAAATACTTGAACGTTCGCCCAAAACATAATTCGCACCGACTTTAACCGTTCCACCTGGAACCCATGTGTAACCTGTGTTGTCGTATTTTGCCTGTTCGGAATTATTCGTGTACGTATTTCCGTTGTAAACAATCGTATCTAAAGCATTGATTTTTAAAGTCGTGTCTTCCAAATGAATAACTTTCGACTTGAATTTATCAATTCCTTGATAGCCGTTTACGTTTCCTGTCACGTTCACAAATGCCGACCAACGTGTGCTTGAAAATTCAACTTGACCAAATGTTCCTGCCCAATGAATATTTCCCAAACGATTCGCCTCATACCCTTGTTCAGCAATTTTATCGCCTACTTTTTTCATCGGTGTAACGCTGTTTTTATCTGCATTATTAATGAAGTAATCGCCACCTAACATATCGGTAATCACACGGTAATGTTCGCCTTGATAAAAACGATAGTCCAAACCTCCCGAAAATGCCCAATTTTTATTTATCTCATAATCTACTTGCCCCAAATATCCAACCCAATAATGGTTGTTTACCGATGCTGTCATGACGTTTGAGGCTTTCAACAAAACAGGCGAATAATTCGCATCAATTGTAGGTTGTACTTGCCCAAAAAACTCAATTTCACGGTTATTTCTAATAATTGCGTCCCAATCTAATTGACCGTTTTCGTCTTTCGTTGCCGAACTGTATTTTAACAATTTCGTTCCGCCACCTTTACCAATCGAGGCATACGCAATGTTTGAAACACTTAATTTATCGCTGACCGCCCAAAAGTCTTTGAGAGTTATTTGATTTTTGTTGTAATAGTTTAAACGTTCGGCATAAATGCTTTTTCCTCGTGATTTAAAAACATTCTTACTGTTGTAATCATCACTGATGTAGCCCCAATGTTCGTTATAGCGATAACCGTTATCATACGAAGATGCTGACGTAATATTTGCACCTAATTTTACCGCTTCGGTAGAATCCCAATATTGAACTTTTTGGTTAAATGCTCGTTGTGCGTGCTTTTGTGGTGCGCCAAATACAGAAAGTGATAATAAGTGGTTTTTCATACGCTTTTGAACTTTTGCGTAGTAAAATCCTCCCAAAGATGGCGTTCCATTAACCCAGCCATCAGACTTTTTGAACGATGCCGCCAAGGTAACACCCCAACCGCCTTTCAACAAGCCCGAATTGTAACCGATAGATGTTCGCAATAAATTTCCCGAACCGTATTCTTGCTTAAACATCAAGCGTTTTTTAGAAGTCAACCCTTGTGTTAAAATGTTAATCGTTCCACCAACGGACGGCATCGAAATTTTGGTTGCTCCCAAACCTCTTTGCACTTGTATTCCGCCTGTAATAACGTCTAAACCAAACCAATTTGACCAATAAACAGCACCATTTTCCATGTCGTTTACAGGAACTCCGTCAATCATCACACCCACGTTGCGTTGCGAAAAACCACGAACAGAAACACGTGCATCGCCTTCTCCTCCACCCTGTTGTGTTGCGTAAACACCTGGTGTAGCGTTCAAAATCATTGGTATATCACGTGAGCCAAGTTCTTCTTGAATTTGTTTGGCTTCAATATTTGTTATCGAAACAGGTGTTTTGCGCTCGCTTTTGACAAAAGAACTCGTCACTTTCACTTCTTCCAACTCAATCGAGCGTTTGATACGCACCTCAACATTGGTAATTGGTTCTTTTACTTCGACATTCAAGACAGTCGAATCGAGCATTGATGCAACCAAACGGTATTTTCCGTACGGTATATTTTCAAAAGTAATTTTCCCGTCTTCGTCCGCAACAGCTTTAAATGTACCTAATTGAACATTGGCAAACGGTACAGTTTCGGTTGTTTCGCCGTCAAAAACGGTGATGTTTACTTGTCCTTGTTGGGCAAATAACATCATTGGAAGTAGCGTTAAAATGAAAACGACAATTCTCATCATAGTTAAAAAATAGAAAGGTCATCGTTTGCACAATGACCTTATTTTAAATTATTTTACTATAAATTTATTCGTTAATTTCATGCCGTTCGCTCCTTTTGCCGTGACAAAATAAACACCTGCGTTGACATCTAAGTTAATCGCCATAACCGATTTAGCATTTGAAATTGTCTTCACGACTTGTCCCAAACTATTGGTAATGATAATTTCTTCGATTTTATCTGTTGTCAAAATGTTCAACTGTTGATTTTCCAATGGATTTGGGAAAATTTCAAAACCGAATTTTTCTGCTTTAATCGTTGGTGTTGACAATGTGTTACATTCGCAATCGTGAACGCCTAAATTATCAACATTCATACGACGTGCAGGATTTCCTTGCGCATTTTTAATTGTGTCGCCATTTTCGTCAAATACATAAACAAAGAACGACAAAGAATCCCATTCTTGGTTAATTTTTAAGGTCGAAGGATTGGTTGTTACACCTTTTTTAACCGTTGGTTTTCTAACTAAAAAATGGTCTGCAGAAACGACAACACCTCCATTTGCGACAGGTGTTCCGTCAAACGTCCAGCCACCACCTTGATTTGGCTCGCCTGGGTTTTCACCAATTTTTCCAAAAATATCTACTGGCTGAACACCCGATAAACTTGAAATCGGCATTGCTAAAGGCGTTCCCGCAGGAATTGTTCCTTTAAACAAAACAACAGCATCGTTTCCATTCCAATAAAATGCTTTACTTGTATTGTAATCAGGACAGTAAAACTCGTCTGCTTTCGCTGCTAAATCGTCCCAAACTGGAGCTTCTTGTCCTTCGCCATTTGGGTCACGTTTATCAACGACACCTACTTGAACATCGTGTGCAGCAACCGTTCCTCTTAATTGCATCGCATTTAAAACGGTCGGAGCTGAATTTCCGTTGTCATAACGCACCACAAAATATCCCGATAAATCAACTGCTTGATTGGTTGGGTTGTAAATTTCCAACGCTTTGTTATTGGAAAGTCCTTCTAAATATTCAGAAATAAACAATTCTGAACAATCTTGTGCCTTTACTGTGAAAGCCGACAAGCACGCAAAAAACAATAATGATTTTTTCATACAACTAAAAATTTAAGATTAAACATAAAACAAAAATAAGACAACCTACGAACGAAGGGCTTACTTTACAAACAATTATATTGAACTATAACTCTTTTTTTTCTTTTGTGATGATGTTTTCTATAGGTTTCGGTCAAAATTTTATTTGCCTCAAGGTGAACTATAAAAAACTTTGGTACAAAGTAACGAAAAAAATTTAATATGACGAAATTAAGTTTTAATTACAATTTGATTGCAAACAAAAAAATAACACATTTACAAAAGGAAAATTGCCACAGATGCACAGATATAACACTGAAAATCAAAAGATGAAATTCACATATAATATCTGTGAGGATTTACACACAAAAATCTGTGTATCTGTGGCTATAAAAAATGGTTTTACAAGGGTATTGTGGTAAAAACTTAGATTAAAAATAGGTATTTCCCGTACACTTTTTTATCTATTACGTCGAAATTTCATAAAATATCGTAGCTTTGTCTATATGATTTTAAATCGCTTGTGGATAGGAATGTTCTTGATTGCCGTTGCAACGGGATTATTCCGCTTATTAGGCTTTGCCGACTTGACTATTTTCAAAGTTATGATTGAAGCACTTTTTGGTGCAGCAAAAACAGCTTTTGAGATTGCGTTGTATTTGACAGGAGCGTTGTGCTTTTGGTTGGGCATTATGAAAGTGGGCGAAAAAGCAGGCGCAATTAAAGCGATAACACGTATTATTTCGCCATTTTTCACAAAGATTTTTCCCGAAGTACCCAAAGACCACCCAGCCATGGGTTCAATGGTTATGAATATTTCTGCCAATATGCTGGGTTTGGATAACGCTGCTACACCACTTGGTTTGAAAGCGATGAGCGACTTACAAGAACTCAACCCCGACAAAGAAACGGCATCAAATGCGCAAATTATGTTCATGGTCTTAAACGCTTCGGGGTTGACGTTGATTCCTGTTTCCATTTTAGCCTTAATGGCTTCAAACGGAGCAGCAGACCCAACAATTATTTTCTTGCCGATATTGATTGCTACATATATTTCTACCTTAGCTGCATTTATTTATGTTGCACTCAAACAACGT
>DAOMPZ010000110.1:0-8237 GCA_035445045.1 Crocinitomicaceae bacterium
CAAATATGCACTTGCCCTCATTACAAATTCGCCCCGTGTGTTGGTTATTCTCGGAGGTGTAACGTTGTGTATCACAGGTTCGGAAACGATTTATTCCGATTTGGGACATTGTGGCAAACGCAACATTCGTGTCAGTTGGACATTTATCATGGTAGCACTTTTAGCGAATTATTTCGGGCAAGCAGCGATTTGTACCCTACCTGATTTTCAGTTGCAAGCAGGAGGAACAATTTTTTATCAAATGGTTCCTCAATCTATGATTGGCTTAGCGATTGTCATTGCGACAGCGGCATCTATCACAGCATCGCAAGCCGTTATTTCGGGCGTTTTCACCTTGATGAACGAGGCGATGAAATTGCGTTTGTGGATAAATTTCAAAGTAAAATATCCGTCCGAGCACAGAGGTCAGATTTACATTCCTGCTATTAATTGGTTTTTGATGATTGGTTCGTTGGGTGTTGTCGTGTTGTTCGACAATTCCGAAAACATGACTGCTGCCTACGGTTTGTCTATCAATATTAACATGATTATGACTTCCATTTTATTAAGTTTCTTGTTGATGATACGACACAAAAAATTCAAAGTGTATTATTTTGCAATATTTTCAATCTTTTTAGTCATCGAATTGCTGTTATTGATTGCTAATTCGATAAAAATTCATTCGGGCGGTTGGTTTACGCTGTTACTTGCCGTTATCTTTTTTTACTTTCTGTTCATGTACTACCAAGCTCGCTTATTACGTTCTAAAATTGCCGAATACATACCGATGAAAACTATTCTTCCGCTATTGGAACGTGTCCGCAAAGACGATAAAATTCCTTTTGAAGCGACCAATTTGGTCTATCCCGCGAGAGCATTGAAAGACGATGTTTTGGACTCCTCGATTTTCGATTCTATTTTTAGAAAAAAACCCCGAAAAGCCGAAGTAATCTGGTTTGTGCATTTGGATATTACGACCAAACCGTGGGAAGTTAGCTATACGCTCAAAACGATTGTGCCGAAACATTGTTATTTCGTGACACTTCATTTAGGTTTTAAAGAAGAACATAAAATGGAGTACATGATACGCCAAATTCACAAAAAACTGGTCGAAAAAGGCGAATTGGAAAACAAAAGTATTTTCGACTGTATCGGAACGACTTTTAAAAACACGGATTTTAAATTTGTGGTCATCAACACGCGCATTGCCTCAACCGAAATGCTGACTCCGTTTCAACTAACCGTTGTGAAAACCTATCGTTTGATAAAAAAAATCGGCTTAGACCCAACCGAACATTTTGGCTTAGACCGAACCAATGTCGATTTGGAATTTGTACCGATTAATATTGGGAAACGAGTTGAGATGAAAGTGGAAGAAAGGACGGAGGAAAACTAATCTTTTCAAAAACAGATTTCCTTTATTGCCATTGCTTGCGTATTCTTTGCCGTCAAACATTTTAAGGAAATCACACTATTGTTTTTCTAATATATTCTTTTAATTTTGGGCTATAAAAAACGATGTTTTTTAAAATACCCTAAAATGAACATAGAGCGAGAAGATATTCACATTGTTGTAAGGCACAGCAATTTGACCGAAGAGCGGATTGCGCACGCTTTGCAAGAAAAAGTTTACAACGACCAAACAGCGTGGTACAAATTCCTGCGACTGCTTTTTATCAGCCTTGGCGTTGGTTTTTCAGTGGCAGGTATCGTTTTCTTTTTTGCGTATAATTGGGGAAATCTGAACAAATTTACCAAAATCGGCTTAATGGAAAGTTTGCTGATTGTGACAACAATTTTGGTACTTCTTCCTAAAATGAACAGTACTATTCGCAACGTAATATTATCGGGTGCATCGTTTTTGGTGGGTGTTTTATTTGCCGTTTTCGGGCAGATTTACCAAACGGGCGCAAATGCTTACGATTTCTTTTTGGCTTGGACGATTTTTGTAACGCTGTGGGTTTTGGTATCAGATTTTGCGCCGTTGTGGTTGCTCTATCTCGTTTTAATCAACATAACAATTATTTTGTATTCGGAGCAAGTGGCGTATTGGTCGGCTATTTTTGTTTACACGGTACTTTTTGTCATTAATGCAATCGTGGCGATTTCCCCCGTTTTTTTTCCTGCTAAAAAAATACCGTCTTGGTTTGTGAATATCGTTACTTTGGGAGCGATAACGTGCGCTACTATCGGAATATCACACATCATTTTTGACAAATTCAGACCGACATCACTCGTATTGATTTTACTAACCGCCTTGACTTATGCACTCGGAATTTGGCACGGACTAAAAACAAAAAGCGGTTTTTACCTTTCGGTTGTGCTTTTCAGTTTGATTATCATAAGTTCGGTTTTTTTAGTCGAAAAATTAGGAAAATACGACGAAACGTTATTTGGCGTTTTGAGTTTGTTTATCATTACAAGCGTTACATTCACAATAAAGTTCATCATTAGCACGCAAAAGAAATAAGTCATGAAAACACACGATATTAACGAACTATTGGATTATTTTCAAGACGAAAATAAATCATTTTCGTTCGATGAAAATGCAATCGCTGAGGCATATCAAGACGATAACAAAAATCAATCTTTGGCAGTCAAAGTAATTTCTTCTTTTGGCGGAATATTAGCAAGTTTGGCGTTTTTTGGTTTTATTTTAGTCTCAGGAATATACGATTCTGGATTGGGAATGTCTGTTTTGGGCGGAATTTTAATCATCGGTTCTGTTGCTATAAACAAAGCAGGAAATTCTACACTATTAGACACCGCAAGCGTTTCTTTTTTTCTTGCTGGTTTTTTATTGTTCGGTATGGGTATTTCAACTTTACACACCAATGAAGAAAATTTGATATGCGGAAGTTTCATTATCATTTCGTTGTGTACATTAATGCTTGCGCCAAGCTATATTTTTTCTTTCTTTTCGGTACTGATACTCAACGGTAGTATTTTAACACTTATAATTTCAAATGAACATTACAACAGCGTTCACATTTACGTTTCCCTACTTGCATTTGTCGTGACCTATCTTTTTCTGCACGAGGCAAAAATCATCACGACGCACAAAACCTTGGCAAAATTGTACAAACCCGTCAAAATCGGCTTGATTTTTTCCTTTTTGGCAGGTTTGACCATTCTCGGAACAAAGGCATTTCCGCTGTCGCCTAACTATATTTGGGTGTCGTCTGTTGTTAACATTGCACTTATCGCCTATTTGGTTTTTCAGTTTTCAAAAATTTTAAACATACAGGAAACCAAAGCCAAAATCGGGGTTTGCATTTTTACCGTACTTATTTTGTCACCAACAGCGTTATCGCCTGCCATTTCGGGAGCATTACTCGTTTTGCTGTTGAGTTTTTACGCCAATTACAAAACAGGATTTGTGTTGGGAATTATCACATTTATCTATTTTGTTTCTCAATATTATTACGACTTGAAATTCACGCTGTTGACAAAATCCGCAATGCTATTTGCGACAGGCGTTCTTTTTATCGCACTCTATTTATTTACCGCTAAAAAACTGACTTCCAATGAAAAAATATAGCCGAATTATCATCGTGTTGAACCTTGCGCTTTTGTTGCTTTATTTTAATTATTCAGTCAACAAAAAAGAGGAATTATTAGCAAACGGACAGTTGATTTTGTTGGAACTTGCGCCTGTTGACCCACGTTCTTTAATACAAGGCGATTATATGCGGTTGCGGTATGCCATTTCTGAGATTAACTATGAAACACGCAAAGAAATGCCAAAACGTGGTTATTGCGTAGTAACGCTTGACAGTAACGGCAAAGCCAATCGGGTTCGACTTCAAGAAAAATTGACACCGTTAAACCAAGGCGAACAGCTCATCGAATACACATCTTCAGACAGGGGCGACATCAATATCGGGTCAGAATCGTTCTTTTTTCAAGAAGGGCAAGCCAAAAAATACGAAAAAGCAAAATACGGTGGTATCAAAATCGACAAAAACGGAAATAGTTTGCTGATTGGACTTTATGATGAAGAGTTTAAGAGGATTGAGTGAGGTTTCAAGTTCAGAATGAAGAGTACAGAGTTAAGACGATGAAACAGTTATTTTACCTATTTACGTTACTTTTGGGGCTTTTAAGTTGTGGTGAAAAACCGCATAATTCAACTGTTTCGCAAAAAGAAAATACCGTAAAACTCCGCAAATTAAAGAAACTGTTTGTCGTTGGCGATTTTGACGGCGACGGAAAACAAGATACGATTTTTCAGCATAATTTTTCAAGGCTGAAAAATACCGAAATTGAATATGCTGCTGACCCTTTTCAAAACGAGTTTGACACAGTTATATATTGGTTTTACGACCAAAATGCTGACTTATTTTTGACATTAAACAAACACAACTACGACACCTTACATTTAAGCACAGGCACGGCGCAAGGACTTTATTGTTTGATTAACATTGGCGACAACAACGCTGACGGCAAAGATGAAATCGCATTTGTAGTTGATTATTTAGATTTTAGTATGGTAAGCCGTTGTCTGATTTATACCTTGTGTCAAGGAAAATGGGTGCGGTTAAAAGAGTTTTCGATTTATGAAGAGGCTTTTAGTTTCACAAACGACAGAGATACTATTTTCAACACCATTAAAGACTTTTTAGAAAAGAAAAACGGAAAATGGGTTTACAAAGATTACTATTCAGAACTTGATTATGACAACGAAGAAGATGTTGGTAAAATGTTTCCTTTAAAACTTGGGAGGTGTGAGTGAAAGTTTATGAAAAGAGAGGAAACATTACCTTTATTTGGGAAGTTTGTATATTTTTGTTGGGATAAAAAATGAGTTAAGAGTCAATTGGAATTAAACAAAAAAGATTAAAAATGGCATTATTTAACATAGACAATAAAGATAATCTTGAACAGATTAAAGAATTGCCTTTTAAACTTGAAAAGGAAATACAATCTTTAACGGAGCAAAATTTAACAACAATTTTCGGGCTTGACTTTGTACGTTCTGAATTTTCAATTGGAAATTTTCGTCTTGACACATTGGCTTATGACAAAGACGCATCAAGTTTTGTAATCATTGAATATAAACGGGACAAAAATTTTAGTGTAATTGACCAAGGCTATGCTTACTTATCTCTTATGCTTAATAATAAAGCCGACTTCATTCTTGAATACAACGAAAATAATAAAAACACATTAAAACGTGATGACATTGATTGGTCGCAGTCAAGAGTGGTTTTCATTTCCCCCAATTTTACAACCTATCAAAAAGAAGCTATAAACTTTAAAGATTTACCAATCGAACTTTGGGAAGTTAAGCGTTACAATAATAAAACAATTAGCTACAATCAAATCCAAACATCAGGTTCACAAGAAAGTATAAAAACAATCAGCCGACAAGACGAAACAATTGAAAAAGTAACACGAGAAATTAAGGTATTCACAGAGCAAGAACACTTGGACGGAATTTCAGACGAAATCAAGGAACTTTATGAAAAATTCAAAAATGCAATCTTAAATCTTGACAATTTAGAAGTTAAACCAAAAAAACTTTATATCGCCTTTGTTTCCAATAAAAATGTTGTTGACATTCGGTTACAAAAAAATGGACTTAAAATGTGGTTAAATTTACAATATGGGCAACTTGACGACCCAAAAGGAATTTGTAGAAATGTTTCTCAGACAGGACATTGGGGAAATGGCGATTATGAATTACAAGTTAATTCAGATGATAATTTAGAATACATTTTAAGCTTAGTGAAACAATCATTAAAGAAAAATAAGAAATAAAATTTCTTATACTTAATAATATGTTAAAAAATAAAAGGATAAATGTTCAAGGAGTTGAGATTGTTTTATATGAAGACAATAGCAACGATTTTATTTCCTTAACCGATATAGCACGGCATAAAGACCCTGACCATACGGATACTATCATTCAGAACTGGTTGAGAAACCGAAACACTATTGAACTTTTGGGATTTTGGGAAATAATTTACAATCCCGATTTTAAACCCCTCGAATTCGACGGGTTTAAAAAATCAAATCGTCATAACGTCCTAATATCCTAAAGTCTTAAAGTCAAAAAATGAAATTATCCGCAGCAATCATCACGTTCAACGAGGAGAAAAACATTCAACGATGTATTGAATCGCTGTTGTCTATTGCGGACGAAATTTTGATTATCGATTCATTTTCAACGGACAAAACGAAGGAAATTGCGTTGCAATATACACAAGTGCGTTTTATTGAAAATCCATTTGAGGGACACATTCAACAAAAGAATTTCGCATTGAAAAATGCCAAGAATGATTGGGTACTTTCACTTGATGCAGACGAGGCGTTGACACCCGAACTGACACAAAGTATTTCAAAAGCGTTCCAAAATCCAACTGCGGACGGCTATAAATTCAACCGCTTGACGTATTATTGTGGTCATTGGGTTAAGCATTGTGGTTGGTATCCCGATACGAAAGTGCGTTTGGTTCGCAAAGAAAATGCGCAGTGGCGTGGCGAAAATCCACACGACCGTTTGGAAGTTTTGGACGGAACGAATATCGTGCATCTTCAAGGCGATTTGTTGCATTATTCGTACTATTCGGCGGAGCAACATTACAAGCAAATTGAATATTTCGGCGACATTGCGGCTAAAGCAGCTTTTGCCAACGGAAAACGCTCAAATTGGCTCAAAATTTACGGTAAATCGTGCTTTCAGTTTATCAAAAGCTATTTTCTGAAATTAGGCATTTTGGATGGCAAAACAGGTTGGCTCATTTCCAAACGAAGTGCGTACGCAACTTATCGAAAATATGTAAAACTCTTAAATTTACAACGTGATAACTCCTAAAAATATACTGATTTCACGAACGGACAGCATCGGTGACGTCGTGCTGACCTTACCTGTTTGCGTTTGGCTTAAAAAGCAATTTCCAACGTGTAAAATTACGTTTTTGGGCAATACCTACACACGTCCGATTTTGGAATGTTTGCCCGAAATTGACACGATTTTAGAATGGAAAGAATTGGAAAAACTACCGCTCGAACAACAAATTCAAACCATTCAACAACTGCAAATTGATACGTGCGTTCATGTTTTTCCAAAAAAGGAAATTGCCAAACTTGTGAAAAAAGCAGGCGTTCCAAACCGTATCGGAACGTCACACCGTTTGTTTCACTTGTTGACGTGCAATATTCGTCCGAATTTCACACGTAAAAACTCGGATTTACACGAATCGCAATTAAACTTTAAACTGCTCGAACCGCTTGGTTTAAAAGACATTCCAAGTTTGGACGAAATTAAAAATTCACTCGTTTCATTTACACCCAAAGAACAAGTTTTACCACTTGAACTTTCAACAACGGAAAAAGTCATTTTACACCCGAAATCACAAGGAAGTGCGTTAGAATGGCCGATTGAAAAATACGTTGCATTGGCGTTGCAATTAGCCGAACAGGGAAAAACCGTTTACTTTACAGGAACACAAAAAGAGGGCGATTTATTTCGTTTATACATTCCACAACACACAAATATTCACGATGTTACAGGTGCTTTTTCGCTTTCGCAATTCATCACGTTTATTTCCAAATGCGATACGATTGTAGCGTGTAGTACAGGGCCGTTGCACATCGGGGCAGTTTTAGGATTAAAAGCTATCGGGATATTCTCGCAAACACGTCCAATTCACCCACAACGTTGGCAACCAATCGGGAAAAATACACGTGTGATTACCAACCCAAATGAATCAACCGAAGGGAAAATTTCAACGGATTTTGTGAAAGAAATTTCAATTGAGAAAGTATTGGAAATGATTTGATTTCTACCGTATCAACGTCACATTTCCTTTCATGATGTTTTCTTGCTCGTCCACGCAGATGACTTTCAAGTAATAATCGTAAACATCGGGGTCGCAAGGTCTGCCTTTGAACGTTCCGTCCCAACCAACGTGCTGACTTTCTGTTTCAAAAACCATTTGTCCCCAACGGTTAAAAATACGCAATAATACTTTGTGTGCAATCGCTGAACGGACATATAAAACATCATTATCGCCGTCGCCGTTTGGCGTAAACGCATTCGGTAAATACACAAAAGGATTATCACAAACGTAATCTTCTCCAAAAATAATTACCGTATCGGACTTCGCACAAATACCGTTTGATGCCGTTACTTTGTAAATCGTTGTTCCATTGACAACCGCATCAGTCGTTTGCGAATTAGGTGCAGTCAAACCTGTTGTTGGTGTCCACGAATAGGTATAACCCGAAGGCTCGGCAGTCAGCGTAACGGT
>DAOMPZ010000111.1:0-3812 GCA_035445045.1 Crocinitomicaceae bacterium
TGGTATTTAGCCATTGCGATTGCCCAAAAATTAGCAGCAGTTTTAGGCGGACAAGTGGAGCAGATAAAACAAGATTATTCGTTAAGTCATTTCTTTTTATTATTCACATTTATTCCGTTGGCAGCAGCGGTGTTGATTATGTTGTTGCACCCTGTTTTGAAGAAATTATTGCATGGAGTACGGTAGTCGAGTTAAGAGTGCAGCGTTAAGAGTGCAGCCCCGTGACGGAATTGAAAGTTACGGCAAATCCAAACTCGAAGACGGATTTAGCTTCCTCCGTTCACTTCGTGGCTGCCTTCGGCGGTGGAGGAGGAGGATTGAGGAGGAGGACTTGAATATCTTTCTGTCTTCCAGCCTTAACATCATAAAGTCCTAATATCCTAAAATCAAAAAAAAATGTTTATATACAGTGTAACCGTAAGTTTAAATCCAGAAGTTGAGCAAGAATGGCTTGACTATATGCGTACAACACACATTAAAGATGTGTTGGCAACGAATTGTTTTATTGAGTGTAAATTGTCACGTGTGCATGGCGAAGAAGAATATGGCGTGACGTATTCGATTATGTATTTAATGCCGTCCGAGGAGAAATACAACGAATACCAAACACAATTTGCGCCTGCCTTGCAAAAAGATCATATTGATAAATTTGAGGGGAAATTTGCAACGTTCCGAACGACTTTATCCGTAATTGAACATTTTACGCATGACGCTCGTTAAGGCTAAAAAACACCTTGGTCAGCATTTTTTGACGGATAAAAATATCAGTCGGAAGATTGCGCAACAATATGGTTCGCATTTTGGGTGTAAAAAAGTATTGGAAATCGGCCCTGGAATGGGAGCGATGACACAGTATTTGTTAGAAGACGAAACCTTAGATGTTTTTGTTATGGAAGTTGACAAAGAATCTGTGGCGTATTTGAACGAACATTTTCCTGCGCTTCACGGAAAAATAATTGACGGCGATTTTTTAAAATACGATTTGAAATCTCTTTTTAAGAACGAACCGTTTGCTGTAGTGGGGAATTTTCCATACAACATTTCGAGTCAAATTTTATTTCGTTGCATCGAATTTAAAGACCAAATTCCCGAAATTATGGGAATGTTTCAAAAAGAAGTTGCCGAGCGTGTTGCCGAAAAGAAAGGTTCTAAAGCGTATGGAATTATCAGTGTTTTACTGCAAACATATTATACTATTGATTACTGTTTTACCGTTGATGAACACGTTTTTAACCCACCACCCAAAGTAAAATCGGGTGTTATTCGCTTAACACGCAACGAGCGTAAAACCTTGCCATGTAATGAAAAATTATACGTTCAAATTATCAAAGCGTGTTTCAATCAACGCCGAAAAATGATACGCAACACCATTAAATCATTCCTTAACGGACAACCTTTTGAAAGTGAATACCTCACACAACGCCCCGAACAACTTAGCGTTGATGATTTTATTAAATTGACATTAGAGGTTGAAGCGGTTTTAAGATAAACGAAAAACGCTCGTCAATGACGAGCGTTTTAGTATTTATGATGATTACCAAATAACCGTCATTTTTCCTTTTGGATTACGCATTGCATCACCTTCTTTGATGTCGAAAGCCTCGAAAAATTCAGGGCAATTCATCAATGGGCCATTTACACGATACATTCCAGGCGAATGTGGGTCGTTTGCTAATCGGCTTTTTAACTCGCCGTCTGTATAGTTGATTTTCCAAATTTGAGCAAAAGAAATAAAGAAGCGTTGCGCAGGCGTGTAACCATTGATTTTTTCTCCTTTTTTAAACTCATTTGTACGCATATACGCATAATACGCTAAGGTAACACCTCCCAAATCGGCAATATTTTCACCCATGGTTAAATTCGGATTCACACATTCGCCCGTGAACGGACAGAAATGCGAGAACGTTTCGCCATACGTCGTTGTCAAATCGGTAAATTTCTTTTTGTCGTCTTCGTTCCACCAATCCGAAAAACTTCCGTCAGCGGCAAATTGTGCGCCTTGGTCGTCAAAACCGTGCGTAATTTCGTGACCGATAACCATTCCGATACGTGCATAATTTACAGCATCTTCAAAGTTTATGTCAAAGAAAGGTGCTTGCATAATTCCCGCAGGAAAGGCAATTTCGTTTTGCAACGGATTGTAATACGCATTAACCATGTGCGCAGGCATTCCCCATTCGTCTTTGTCGATTGGTTTGCCTAATTTGCTCAAATTTTCATTGACCGCATATCTTCGCAACGCAATTACATTTTGCGTTAAATTGTCCGCTGTTAATTTCAATGAAGAAAAATCTTTCCATTTTTTCGGGAAACCCAATTTTCGGGTAAACGTTCCCAACTTTACAAGTGCCTGTTTCTTCGTATCTTCTGACATCCACGTCAATTTCTCGATACGCTCTTTCATCACAATCGTAATGTCATCAACCATTGTGTTGATTTTCTTTGATGCTTCTGCCGTGTAATAATATTGCACAAAATATTTCCCCAAAGCATCGCCCAACGGCATTCGTGTGATGTTGTCAATCGCTTGGTGTGAAATTGGTTTGCGGTCTTGCTTGCCTAACAGAAAACGGTTGTAAAAATTAAAATGATTTTCTTCAAAACGGTCGTTCAAATACGGTGCAAACGAAGATAAACCAACATATTGGACATATTCTTGCAAATCAGCAGTTCGGAACGTTCCAAAGAATTTATTCAAGTTTTCAAAATAAGGCATTTGCGAAACGACAATAAATTTTGCTTTTGCCATGTCGATTCCCATTTCTTTGAAATAAACATTCCAATTAAAATTCGGCACGACTTGTTCCAATTTGCTTAAATCCAAAGGATTGTAATTTTTAGCAATATCACGCATTTCGACAGGCGAAAACATTCCGTCAGCAAGCCATTTTTCAATTTGAATAACTTTATCTGCCATTTTTTTGCCTGTTTCATTCATGGATTTCGCATCGTAATTGGCATTGGCAGGGCGCATATCAATAAACAAATTCCCGATAAACACACGGTAAGCAGAATCGTATTGTTGGAATTTTTTGTCTGCATAATAATCTTTATTCGGCAAGCCCAAACGTGTTTGCGACAAATACGGAACGTGCAAATCATTTTGTTTCAAATCTTGTTCAATTCCAAATGAAAAGAACACATCAATTCCCATTTTGTGCATAAACGCAATGGATTTTGCAAACGCTTCGGACTTGGTACTTTCTCCCAAATTCAAGCCTTTTGCCAACTCACGCAAAGTTTTAAGTCCTGCATAATCAGCACTTTTTCGATTTTCATTGATAAACGATTGATAATAGTTAGAAAGATTAATTCCTGCTATATCCGTAACCTCATAATCTTTATAAACTTTGTTTTTCAAATCGCTGAAAATCTTCTCGATTTTCACGTAATTATCACGTTCTAATTCGTTGAAACTTCCCCAACGAGATTCTGTTTTCGGAACGGGATTGTTTTTTACCCAATTTCCATTGGAATACAGATAAAAATCTTTCTTCGGCGAAACCGATTTGTCCATGTAGGAAACATCAAACGTTTTCTTTTGCGCCACTAATCCCAAGGGAATTGCGAGAGTTAAGGTTAAAAAAGTCTTTTTCATCGTTTATTTTTTAGGTGTATAAAGCATTTCTACGTGTGGTAATGCTGCTTCCAAATATTCTTTTTCGGTAGAAACAAAGCCAAAACGTGTTAAGAATTTTTCCAAATGTTTTTGAACAGAAACTCGAATGGAAACATCGCCAAATTCTTCTTTGATAAATTCCAAACTGCGTTCCATAAGCTCGATACCGAATTGATTGCCTCGAATTTCACTC
>DAOMPZ010000111.1:3852-8215 GCA_035445045.1 Crocinitomicaceae bacterium
AAACCCCTGACGGGATAATCCGAGCCGTAGCAACGATATTTCCAAGTCCGTCACGGCAAATCATGTGGTAACTTTTTTTGTCTTTACCATCCAAATCAACGTAATTTGCGTGTTGTTCTACGACAAATGCTTTCAATCGCAAGGCGATAATATCATGGAATTCAACTGTTGTTAATTCCGAAAAATGTTTAAACTGCCAATATAATTTCATCTTTTTTATGTGTTTTATTTATAACTATTTTTACTCTTAACCGCCAAGGTCGCCATGTTTTTGCAAAGTTACGCTAAGTTTTTCTCTGAGTCCTTTGCGCCTTCTCTGCGCTCTTTGCGGTTAAAAACTAAACTTGAATTACCCCAACATTGTAGCGTTTATCTGCTTTTTTGTGGTTTGCCATGTCGATACCCAAAGAGATAACTTTACGTGTTTCCGTCGGGTTGATAATTGCGTCCACCCAAAGGCGAGATGCTGCATAATACGGTGAAATTTGCTCGTCATAACGAGATTTTATCGTGTCAAACAATTCTTTTTCACGCTCTTCCGAAATTTCTTCGCCTCTTGCTTTCAACGATGCCACTTCAATTTGCAATAAAGTTTTTGCGGCTGCTGCACCACTCATTACCGCAATTTCCGCTGTTGGCCAAGCGATCATCAAACGTGGGTCGTACGCACGTCCGCACATGGCGTAATTTCCAGCACCGTAGGAATTTCCCATGACGATATTGAATTTCGGCACAACCGAATTAGACATCGCATTCACTAATTTCGCTCCGTCTTTGATAATTCCTGCGTGTTCCGATTTAGACCCAACCATAAAACCTGTTACGTCTGTTAAGAAAATGAGTGGAATATTTTTTTGATTACAATTCATGATAAAACGTGCTGCTTTGTCGGCAGAGTCGTTGTAAATCACACCACCCATTTGCATTTCTTTTTTAGCGTTTTTCACAATTTCACGTTGGTTGGCAACAATCCCGACACTCCAACCGTCAATGCGTGCATAAGCTGTGACCATGGTTTTTCCGTATTCTTCTTTGTATTCAGTAAATTCAGAGTCGTCCACCAAACATTTGATAATTTCTTTAACGTTATACGGCTTGTTGCGCTCGTTCGGGAATAATCCCAAAATATTTTTGATGTCTTCTTTTGGCATAGACGGTTTTTTGCGGTCAAAGCCTGCTGTTTCAAACGCTCCGATTTTGTCCATTAACGAACGAATTGTTTTCAGACATTCTTCGTCATTTTCACATTTGTAATCGCAAACACCACTAATTTCTGTGTGTGTCGTTGCACCGCCTAACGTTTCGTTGTCGATACTCTCGCCAATAGCCGCTTTAACAAGGTACGAACCAGCCAAGAAAATCGTTCCTGTTTTATCGACAATCAACGATTCGTCACTCATAATGGGCAAATACGCTCCACCTGCTACGCACGACCCCATAACCGCCGCAATTTGTACAATTCCTTGCGAACTCATAACCGCATTGTTGCGAAAAATACGTCCAAAGTGTTCTTTGTCGGGAAAAATTTCATCTTGCATGGGCAAATAAACACCTGCGCTGACCACCAAATAGATAATCGGCAAGTGATTTTCCATGGCAATTTCTTGCGCACGTAGGTTTTTCTTGCCCGTAATCGGAAACCACGCACCTGCTTTTACGGTTGCATCATTCGCCACGACAATACATTGTTTTCCCGAAACATAACCAATTACTACGACCACACCACCAGCAGGACAACCGCCTTCTTCCTCATACATATTGTACCCTGCAAACGCACCTATTTCGACGCTTTCTGTATTTTTATCTAACAGTAAATCTATGCGTTCTCTTGCTGTCAGCTTGCCTTGTGAATGTAATTTTTCTATTTTCTTTTTACCACCGCCCAATTTAATTTTAGCGAGTTCTTGTTCCATTTTTGAGATACGAAGACGCATCAAGTCTTCATTCATGTTAAATTCAAGCTCTTTTTGTGATATTGCCATTTTTTATTTTTTTTCCAAAGATAATTATTTTGAACGAATGAGCAATTGGGGACATTAAGATATTATGATTTTAGGACGTTAGGACTGTTTGGTCGCAGGGAATTCAGTTTCTATATGGTTATTGAGTCATTCAAAGTATAGTTTCAATACACGGTATTTGTGTTTTCTAAAACAACCTCATCTGATTATCTTGATATTTGAATGTTTTGCGTTGGTAAGGTGTTTCGCCTAATTCGATAATGAGTTTTTTGTGTTTGGGTGTAGCGTAACCTTTGTTTTTCTCCCATTCGTATTCTGGAAATTCTTTGGCGATTTTATACACAAATTCATCACGGTACGTTTTGGCCAAAATAGAGGCAGCAGCTATACTTTTAAATTTTGCGTCGCCACCAACAACGCATTGATGCGATATTCCGAAAGGTTTGAAACGATTGCCGTCAATGAGTAATAATTCGGGTGTAATTTCCAACTTTTCGACTGCTCGGCGCATCGCCAAAAAACTCGCATTTAAAATATTTATTTCGTCAATTTCTTCGTGACTAACCGAACTAACTGCCCACGCAAGTGCATTTTCTTCGATAAAAAAACGCAATTCATTACGCTTTTTTTCGCTAATTTGCTTGGAGTCGTTTAGATAAACATGGTCAAAATCTTGAGGTAAAACAACCGCTGCAGCGAAAACAGGTCCAATCAAACAACCTCTTCCTGCTTCGTCACAACCTGCCTCAATTTTGTTTTTTGTAAATGAATTTGCTAAATTTGACATCGTAAATGAATTTGGCTCAAAGATATTTATTTTATTTGTGGTGCAATTTTTGTTTGCGAACACACGTCTAAAAAATTAAATTTTAAAATTATGAAAAAAATTGTTTTCCTTTCCGTTTTTATGTTTTTAGCAACATTTTCGTTTGCACAACAAAAAGCCATTGTTTCATCGCTAAAAGCCTTTGATGAAGCTAAATCCAACGATGTTTACTCCTTTGAATTATCCGAAAAAATGACCAAAGAACGTGTTACCGAATTATCGGATTATTACACACGTTATTTCACTACATCTTTTGACGAAAAGAAAAACACCGTAACTGTTAAATTAAACGACACCGAATATTCAACCAAAATGGTGGTACGTCGCCTTTTTGCAGGAATGGGCATTGATGAAGTTCTCATTGAAGGAAAAACAATTTCAACAGATACGTTTTTCGCAGACTATATTTTGAAATAGTTAAGAAGAGTTAGGAGTACAGAGTGAAGATACCTGACTAAATTTTGCTTTAGTAAGAACTGGTCTTTTATCTAACGTCTTTGAGCGCAGCGGTCTTCTGTCTTAAAATCTTAAAATCATATCGTCTTAACGTCCAAAAATATGTATATTTGCACACGCATATAAGTTACCAATGAAATACAAAAGAATTCTTTTAAAACTTAGCGGCGAGTCGCTAATGGGAGCCAAGCAATTTGGAATTGACAACAATCGTTTATCGGTTTACGCTGAACAAATCAAAGAAATTTGCGATTTGGGAATAGAAGTCGCTATCGTGATTGGTGGCGGAAATATTTTCAGAGGTGTGCAAGCCGAAGAAGGCGGAATGGACAGAACGCACGGCGATTATATGGGAATGCTGGCAACCATGATTAACAGCATGGCGTTACAGGCCGCATTGGAAAAACACGGTGTCGAAACACGCTTACAATCGGCTATTGAGATGAAAGAAATCGCAGAACCGTATATCCGCAGAAAAGCAGTCAGACACTTGGAAAAAGGTCGGGTTGTGATTTTTGGTGCAGGAACAGGAAACCCTTATTTTACGACTGATTCCGCAGCATCGTTGCGCGCGATTGAAGTTGAGGCAGACGTTATTCTGAAAGGAACACGTGTGGACGGAATTTATACCGCCGACCCACTCAAAGATAAAACAGCCGAAAAATACGACACAATTACATTTGACCAAGTGTATGCTAAAGGTTTGCAAGTCATGGATTTAACAGCATTTACACTTTGTAAAGAAAATGATTTGCCTATCATTGTTTTTGATATGGACACACCAGGTAATCTTATCAAAGTTTTGACAGGAGAAAAAGTAGGAACAGTAGTTAAAAATTAATCAAAAATATATGTCAGAAGAATTTAAACTGATTTATGACGAATTCAAATCAGCTAATTCAAAATCAATCAACCACTTAGAAAATGAGTTGGTAAAAATTAGAGCAGGAAAAGCAACAGCAAGTATGTTAAACGGTGTCATGGTTGAATATTACGGTTCACCAACACCTTTGCAACAAGTCGCAAATGTCAGCACCATGGACGCACGAACGATTACGGTTCAACCGTGGGAACGTAGTCTTATCAACGAAATTATGAAAGGAATTATCAATTCCAATTT
>DAOMPZ010000112.1:0-8209 GCA_035445045.1 Crocinitomicaceae bacterium
CGCATTGATTTTTTCGACGGGACACAACCGACGAAGTTAGCGTAAAAAGAACAAACTGTTCGAAGCGCAGTAAGTTTTTGTTCTTTTCGCTAACAAGGAAAAGTTGGGTGTCGAAATAAATCGTGGCGACGAGGTTTTTGTTACTTTTTGACGGACAAAAAATAAAATATGAATACCTTTGCACCTCTTTATTTCTATTGTTTCACGTGAAACATTATTATCATGTTAGAAAATTACGATGTTATAGTTGTTGGCGGTGGTCATGCAGGGTGTGAGGCAGCTAATATTGCAGGAAAACAAGGTGCAAAAACTTTGTTGATTACGATGAATATGGGTGTTATTGCGCAAATGAGTTGTAATCCTGCGATGGGTGGCGTTGCCAAAGGTCAAATTATTCGGGAAATTGATGCGCTTGGTGGCGGTTCGGGAATTATTTCGGATTTGTCTGCCATTCAATTTAGAATGTTGAACCTTTCCAAAGGTCCTGCGATGTGGTCGCCGAGAACGCAAAATGACCGAATGTTGTTTGCGCAAGAATGGCGTTTGCTTTTGGAACGCAATCTAAATGTTGATTTTTGGCAAGACATGGTAATGGATTTGTTAGTGGAAAATCACAAAGTAGTTGGCGTGAAAACTCAAATGGGAATGAACATTTATGGAAAATCAGTTGTTTTGACCAATGGAACGTTTTTAAATGGATTAATTCACATTGGCGAAAAACAATTTGGCGGTGGACGAATAGGCGAAAAGAAAGCAACAGGATTAACCGAGCGATTGGAAAGTTTGGGATTTGAGGCAGGACGAATGAAAACAGGAACACCTGCACGCATTGACGGACGTTCATTGGATTATTCTAAAATGGAAGTTCAAGAAGGCGATATTTTACCTAACAAATTTTCATTTTCAGACACACCGTATTTGAAAAAACAAGTTCCGTGTCATATTACTTATACGAACGAGTTAACACACGAAATTCTGCGAAGTGGTTTTGACCGTTCGCCGATGTTTAACGGTGCAATTCAATCAAGAGGACCGAGATATTGTCCGTCGATAGAGGATAAAGTAAATCGCTTTGCGGAGCGTGACAGGCATTTGCTTTTTGTAGAACCCGAAGGTTGGAATACGGTTGAAATTTATGTAAATGGTTTCAGCTCTTCGTTACCTGAAGAAATTCAGTACCAAGCGATGAAAACTATCCCAGGGTTTGAAAACGTCAAAATGTTTCGTCCAGGTTATGCGATTGAATACGATTACTTTCCTCCTACCCAACTGAAACATACCTTGGAAACAAAACTCGTTGAAAATTTATATTTCGCAGGCCAGATTAACGGAACAACAGGTTACGAAGAAGCAGCATCGCAAGGATTAATGGCAGGAATTAATGCGGTGCGAAAAATCAGAGAACAAGAGGCGTTTATTTTAAATCGTTCGCAGGCGTACATTGGTGTTTTGATTGACGATTTGATTACAAAAGGAACAAAAGAGCCGTATCGTATGTTTACTTCTCGTGCGGAATACCGTATTTTGTTACGTCAAGACAATGCCGATTTGCGTTTGACACCGTTGGCACACGCTATCGGAACGGTTTCTGATGATGCTTTGCGCCGTGTAGAACAAAAAGAAAAAACAGTTGAAGAATTTAAAGATTTGTTGCGTACAACGGGAATTAAACCCGAAAAGGCAAATCCTGTTTTGGAAACGAAAGAATCCGCACCATTAGTACAACAAATTAAAGCGGTTACGGTTTTAGCACGACCGAATTTATATTTAGACGATATTTGTGAAATGTCTGAAACAATAGCGGAATTTAGAGAAAAAACAGACGAAATTCATAAAGACATTGCCGTTCAAGCAGAAATTCAACTGAAATATGAAGGATATATTTTGCGTGAACAGGAAATGGCGGAAAAGATGAACAAATACGAACATCTCAATATTCCCGAAAACATGGATTATTCGGAATTGAAGTCTATAACATTGGAGGCAAGAGAAAAACTTATATCCATTCGTCCTGCTACGGTTGGTCAAGCGACACGTATTAGTGGAATTTCCCCAAGCGATATAGCAGTATTATTAATTTATTTAGGCAAATAGTTTCACGTGGAACATAGAACAACATTATCCCATTGTCCGATTTGTGACAACGACACACTTGAAAACGTAATGAATGTAACGGATTACATGATTACGAAGGAAGAATTTACCATTCAGCGGTGTAAAAAATGTGATTTTCATTTTACAAACCCTCGCCCAGAAGAATCTGTAAATGGCAATTATTACAAAAGCGAAGACTATATTTCACATTCTTCGACACAAAAAGGAGTTGTAAATAAACTCTACAATCTTGTTCGTTCTTATACACTAAAAAAGAAAAGAAAGCTGATTGAGAAACTCACAAACGAACGTAATTTGTTAGATATTGGTTCGGGAACAGGGCATTTTTTGAATGAATGTAAAACAAAAGGTTGGAATACTTTAGGTTTAGAACCCGATACCGATGCTCGTTTGTTTGCAAAAACGAATTTTAACGTTGAATTATCGCCTATTGAAGAACTTTATGCGTTAGAACATGAAAAATATAACGTTGTAACGATGTGGCACGTTTTGGAACATGTTTATCATTTACAAAAAGATGTTTCGCAAATCGTTTCCTTGATTAAAAAAGATGGATATTTTGTAATTGCCGTTCCAAATCACAAATCGTGGGACGCACAACAGTATCAATTTTTTTGGGCTGCGTATGACGTTCCACGACATCTTTACCATTTTTCGGAAGACAACGTGAAAGCGTTGATGCAAAATTTCGGAATGACACACGTTAAAACCTTACCAATGAAATTTGATAGTTTTTATGTTTCGATGCTTTCAGAAAAATATAAAAACGGTTCGATTGTAAAAGCTTTTTTCAACGGATTGAAATCAAACTTAAAAGCGAAGTCAGGTTTTGGGTATAGTTCGCAAATTTATATTTTTAAAAAATAGAGAACTATTTCAGTATTTTTTGGAAAAACCTTTCTTTTTAGAGTAAAAACCATATTTTTAGCCGATTTAAGACACTTTCTTTCTCTTTTATATAGAAACACCTTGCTATGGTTGCGTTCGTTGAAATTTCAGAGGGTGTTTTTGAAGTATAAAAAGCACATATTTTTTAAATTAAATAACTGATTATCAATAATTTATATTAAAAACGATATTATTTAGTTTTAATTACGAAAAATTTGATTACACCATCATTTACGAAACTCTTCGTATTGCACACCTTAAAAAAAATTACTTATTTTGTGTTGTAAAATTTAATCAACTATGAAAAAATCACTTCTATTCGTTGGAATGCTTTTAAGTTTAAGTCTTTCAGCACAAAAACATTATTATTGGCAGGCAAATGCTGATTTCTCGCAGTTTGGGCGCGTGATAGATGTTGCGGAAGTTTCTCCGAGCGTTGTTGCCTTACAAACGTTTAAATTAGGTTCTGATTATTCTTTTATCAGTGGAAATGTGAGTTTATTTGACTTAAAAAATGAAAAAGAAGGCAAATCAATCGAAATTACAAACTTGGAAGAATACCGAGGCGGTTTTGGAAAAATGGCAGATGGCTCGTTGGTTATCAACACTTTAAATCCCGAAAATAAATATGAAATCCAACTATACAAACCAAATACAGCAAATTTAGAGTTGGACGTTGAGGGTAAAATTCAAGGTTCTTTTGCAGGTATTCCAGGAGGAATTGTTCCTGTTTATGGTGGAGGATATGTGTTGGCAGCATCGTTTCCGAACAAAGATAATGGGCAATTTAACTTGCAACTTTTTGCAAAAACAAAAGGTCATTCCTTTGGATTGAAAAATCAAAACAGTGATGTTTCTATGGCGATAAATATCTTGATGAAACCGTCATTTATGAATGGAATGCACAATTTTTCTTCGCTTGTGACAAGTCCAGCCATTTTAAGTTATTGCTCGCAGTTAGCTCTTTTGGAGAACGAAAAAGTGCTTGCGTTGACTACTTTTGACGATAAAAAAGATAAATTTCCTACCAAAATTACGTGCTACGGACAAGATTTGACCGAACTTTGGGGAATTGGAATTTCGGGAGCAGGCTACGGTTTCAAACCTGTTACGACAGGCGAGGGCAACGAATGGTTTTTGACAACATTCAACACCAACAAAGGCGATGTGTCCGTAACAACGATTCAAAAATACGACGATGACGAGCTTGTTACTAAAAAAGTAATTAGCGAATTTGAGGCAAATGGAAGTATCACATTAAACAACGGAAATATCTGCGTTTACGGTTTTAAAACATTTGCCAATGGTCAAAAACTACCTGCTTTTTACGTGTTGAGCGCATCAAATTTGGAAATTAAAAAATCATGGGAATTGTCCGAAAATGACGAGCCTTGCAAAGACATTAGCGAATTAATGAATCAAGCAGTAACGTTGCCAGGTAAGTTTTACACAGCAACCCAAATGAGCAATGGCGATGTTGTTTTTGGTGGGCACATTATATCATTTTCTACCGTTAAAGACCCTGCAACGAAAGTTCAATCCACATTCAATTATATGATGGTAATGCCAGCGGAGTTTTTTAAGTAAAATCAAATTTCTACTAATTCCGATACTTTTATATTCGTCGTTGACAAAAACACACTTCCCCACGACAAGCCCACGCCAAAACCTGAAAGCAACAAGTTTAATTGACTGTTTGCTAACTCTTTGTAAAGTTGTGTTGTTAATGTGAGTGGAATTGATGCCGAACTTGTGTTGCCAAATGTAGCAATCGAATAAGGTGTTTTTTCAAGCGGAAATTTAATTTTTTTCCGTACGGTTTCGTTCAGGAATTTGTTGGCTTGGTGCATCACGAAAAAATCAATGTCTTCAAGGGTTTTGCTAGTGTTTTCGAGTAATTCGGTAATGTTTGGTTTGACTTCTTTCAGCGAAAAATTAAACACATCAACACCGTTCATTTCCAAACTTAAATCATTGCGTACAATGCCCGTTTCAATTTCTCGGTCGTCTAAATTTGCTTGTGTATAAGGCAAACGTGTTCCGCCACCACGAATGATAATCGACTCGTGTCCCGAACCGTCTGACTGTAAATTAAAGAACATCGGATTATCATTTTTTTGCTTTTCTAAAAGCGTTGCCGAACCTGCATCGCCAAATAGCGGTCGTGTGCTTTTGTCTTTCTCGTGCGATGAAATAGTCGATTTGTCGCCTGCTAACAACAAGGCATAGCCACTTTCCATGTTTTGCAACAAACTTCCTACGATTGAAAGTCCGTAAACGTAGCCCGAACAGCCCAATCCAACGTCAAATGCCAAGCATGATTTTGGCAAGTTCAATTTATCTTGTAAAATAACAGCCGTAGCAGGTAATAAATAGTCAGTCGATTGTGACACAAAAACCAAGACTTTAATCTGATTTTTGTCAATGCCCATATCCTTAATTAATTGTTCGGCAGCGGCAAAACACATATCGGAAGTACAAATTGCGTCATCTGCCACACGACGTTCGACAATTCCTGTTCCGTTGACAAAAGTTTTGTATTCCTGTTCCGAGGCAAAAGGATAATTTTCGGTCTTTTCCGTTGTTTTTGGAACGCAACAAGCAATTCCTTTCAATGCGATATTTTCAATTTTGAAATTCGCCATGGAACTTATTTTTTACTTTGAATAAGCGTATATAAATCCCGAACGGTATTCGTTTGGCGCAATTCTTCTCCTGTCAATAAAACGTCAAATTCGCTGTCGATATACGCAATGATAATCAAGGCATACATAGAGTTAAACGCAGGAATATCCCGATAATTCATGTCGGGCGTTAACGTTCCGTGTTCGATGTCCTCAAACTCGTTTTCTAAACCTCGTGTAAACTCTTCGATATTCATCATAATTTGGCTGTATTTAAAACGGTTGCTGACCAAGAAAAACCAATTCCAAAACCAACAACCATAATATTCATATTCTTTTTAATTATTCCTTTTTCCAACGCTTCCTGAAGTGCAATGGGAATACTCGCCGAAACGGTATTGCCATTTTTTTCAATATTATTAAAAATTTTTGAATCGGCAATTTTTAATTTGCGTTGAAGTGACTTTAAAATGATGTTACTCGCTTGATGAAAGACGAATAAATCAATGTTTTCGTGCGTTAAATTATTTTTTTTGAGTGTTTCTTCGACCAACGTCGGAACGACATCTAAAGAAAACCGAAACACTTTCAATCCGTCCATGGTCATGCGCCCGACAGGGAGATTTTTCGTAGCCTTATCTGTAAACCAATCTTGTTTGCGAGGTTCTTTAAATCCGCTGTTTGCGACAAATAAAGCATCTTCTCCGTTTCCGTCCGTTCCTTTCTCAAAATTTCCGATGGCAAAACCTTGCGCTGTGTCCGAAATTACACTCATCGAAACGGCATCGCTGAATAAAAACCGCAAGGCAGTGTCTTCTTCTGAAATAACTTGGGTTGGAATATCTGCAGTTATAAACAGTATTTTTTTTGCTAAACCACTCTCTATCAATGATTTTGCTAAAAGCAAGCCGTACGTGTAACCTGAACAACCAAATTGTAAATCAAATGTTCCGCAGGTCGTTGGTAAACCTAATTTTTTATGCAAAACCGTTGACGATGCAGGCGCAATGTAATCGGGAGCTTCGGTACAATAAATTAAAAAGTCAATTTCCGTTCGATTAATCTGTCGTTTGTCTAACAATGGGTTGACAATTTCAGCTGCAAAATCGGTGCAAACAGTTCCTTTGTCCACGGCAAAACGCTGTTTTATTCCCGAATTTTTAAAAATTATTTCGGGTGTATGGTCGGGATATTGCGTAGCTAATAGCACATTCGTTATGCAATTTTTTGCCAACTCAAAATCAATGCTATTTAGATATGCTTTTTTCAATTTTTAGATGAAATGTTCTGCAAAATAAAGAAAAAAAGTAGAATAAATCCTATATTTACACATTGGTTTAGAAAATTAGATATGAAAACACCTAAAATTTGGTTTTCGTTGTTAGAACGGTATGAATATTTAGGAGACGGTCCGGCTATATATCCAAAAAATTCGTTTGAATGGGAAAAACTTTTCGAGGGAAAACACGAACTTATATTTTCAGAATTACAAAATTACATCAACACCATTAGCCAACCGACGAGTTATTTTAACTACGAAATGGTCAATAAACACGGTGCGTGGAAAACCATACCGCTGATGAGTTGGGGCGTTCATTTTCACAAACATAAACGGCATTTCCCCGAAACGTATAAATTAGTCAAACAAATTCCAAATTTAGTATCTCTTTCCTTTAATGTCCTCGAACCAAAATCGAATATCAAACCGCATTTTGGCGACACAAATGCTATGGTTCGCTGTCATTACGGATTACAAGTTTCAGGAGAATTACCCGACATCGGTTTTCGGGTTAAAGACGAGCAACAAGCGTGGAAAGAAGGCGAATTGTTGATTTTCTGTGACGGCTATGTTCACGAGGCGTGGAACAACACGGACAAACAACGTATCATTATGCTTTTTGATGTTATTTTGCCCGAATATAAATCTAAAAAAAGGCGTATTTGTGGAACAGTTTTAAGCTCGATTTTTTTTCAATCAATGTTGTTACGGTTAAAATTGAAAGAACCTCCGAAACCTATTTTGAGATTAATGACATTTTTTGCTAAATATTCGGCGATTGCACTCACTCCGATTTATAATTTCGTCGGTAAAATACGACACAAATGAAAGCATTTTTCAACCAACATCAAGATTTGTACGATCAAAACGAACCGCCAATTTACGACTGTTCACAAATTCCCGAAGTTGAAATTATTGAACAAAATTTTGAAATTATTAAAGAGGAACTTTTTGCTGTTTTAAATGATGACAAATTAAAACGTTTAGCATTTAAGAAAAAGCGTTATCACAAATCACCCAATTGGGAACAAATAGAATTACTAATTTATGGTTTAAACTATAAAGAAAAACAACAACTATTCCCAAAAACATACGAACTCTTGTCAAAAATAGACGGCGTTTCGACCATTTATTTCAGTTTTTTATATAAAAACAGCGACATCAAAGCGCACAACGGTGATACCGATGCATTTTACCGTATTCATTTAGGTATGAAAATTCCTGACACTTTACCTGCTTGTGGCATCGAAATCGGTGGAAATCAGCGTGCTTGGGAAGAGGGAAAATGTATTGCTTTTAACGA
>DAOMPZ010000113.1:0-8150 GCA_035445045.1 Crocinitomicaceae bacterium
AGGTTTCTTCGGGACTTTTGGAAAAACCAAAATCGTTTGCCCGTGTAAAAAATTGTTCTGCACCGTCAATTTTTCGTGCGGCTAACAATTCGTGTGTGCGTGTCAAACCCAACGCCTCGCCTTGTTCTTTTCCAATTAAATTTTGACCGCCATCGCCACGTGTCAAGGACAAATATCCCGTTCGCAAGTGGCGTTCATTGACCAAATAGGCGAGTAAACGTGTGTTTTCATCGTCAGGGTGTGCAGCGATGTACAAAACCGAACCAACGGTATTTAATTTTTGAATTTCCAATTGAATTTTCGAGGAACTCCACACATCAGTCGATTGTGCCTGAATGAGTTGAAAGCATAAAAATGCGAGTGTTGTGATATAAAATTTCATAGGCAAATTTAATAAAAAAAGGTTGCCTTTTTCAAGACAACCTTTGTATTCTTTTTTAAAACCTCATCAAGCCTCGCAACTACTGCAACTCACAATGCTTGTTACCATTTCTTTAGAAACACTTTGACTGCGTTGGTAATACAAGGTTTTTACGCCTAATTTCCACGCCTCAATAATCAAACGATTGACATCTTTTACAGGAACGTCCGCAGGAATATTGATGTTCAAACTTTGTGCTTGGTCAACGTATTTTTGACGGATAGATGCTTGTTGGATAATTTCCAATTGACTGATTTCCTTGAATGTTTTGAAAACCGCTTTTTCGTTTTCGGTCAATTCGGACAAATGCTGAACGCTACCACCTGCAAGCATGATACTACGCCATGTTTCTTCGTTTTCAATTCCTTTTTCTTCCAAAAGGCGTTTCAAATATTTGTTCTTGCGGATAAAGTTTCCTTTTGCCAAACCTGCCTTGTAATAATTCGATGCAAACGGCTCAATGCCTGGCGATGTTTGTCCCAAAATCGCAGATGAAGACGTTGTTGGGGCAATTGCCATGGTCGTTGTGTTGCGTCTGCCGTAACCTTTTAACAATTCAGGTTCGCCATAAATCATTGCTAATTCTTGCGTTGCTTTTTCTGCTTTGTCGTGAATGTGTTTGAAAATTTCGGTCGTTTTTTGTTTCGCCTCCAATCCTTCAAACGGTATCAAATGACGTTGCAAGTAGGAATGCCAGCCTAAAACTCCCAATCCAAGTGCTCTGTGGCGTTTTGCAAATCTATTCGCTGATGCTAAATAGTAATTTCCTTCGGTTTTTTCGATAAATTCTTGTAAAACAGCATCTAAAAAGAAAATCGCTAATTTAACAGCCTCCGTGTCTTTCCAATCATCGTACAACTCTAAATTCATAGATGACAAACAGCAAATAAACGACTCGTCTAATGAAGATGGCAACATGATTTCAGAACACAAGTTACTCGCATTGATACGCATATTCAAGTCTTTGTAAACTTGTGGTTTGTTGCGATTTACGTTGTCTGAAAAGAAAATATACGGCAATCCTTTTTGCTGACGACTTTCCAAAACTTTTGCCCAAAGTGAGCGTTTTTCCACATCGCCGTCAATCATTTCTTGCATCCAATAATCGGGAACACAAACAGCGTTGAATAAATTTTGGATTGGGCTACCGATACTTTTGATGTTCAAAAATTCCTCACAATCGGGGTGGTCAATATCTAAATAAGCGGCAAAAGCACCACGACGAACACCTCCTTGCGAAATCGTGTCCATTGCGGTGTCAAAAAGTTTCATAAAACTTACCGCACCACTACTTTTTCCATTGTCCGTTACAGCACTTCCTCTTGCTCTCAAGTCGCCAAAATAACCCGAAGTTCCGCCACCGATTTTGGTTTGCATAATCACTTCGCCCAATTTATGCGTGATCGACTCGATACTGTCGGGAACGTGAACGTTAAAACATGAAATCGGTAAACCTCTTTCTGTTCCCATATTTGCCCAAATCGGCGAACTCAAACTCATCCAACCTCTTTCTATCATTTCGATGAAAGCCTCTTTCAATTCGGGTTTGTACAAACGTCTTGCGGCTGCGCTACACACACGTTCGATTGCTCCTTCAACGGATTCACCTTTCAACAAATATCCTCGGTTTAATATCTGCTCACTTTCGGAGTTCCGCCACCACATTCTTTCGTTGGTGTTCAATGCGTTTTCTTCTTTAATATCTATTTCCATAATTTTCTTTTTATCTACAAGCAAGGGTTAAAACCACCTGCTCATTAAACCCCATTTACAAGCAGGGGTTAAAACTGCCTGCCTATTAATTCCGTCTTCTGTCTTTTGTCTTAACTAAAAAAGGTCTGCCGCTGTGATAGACTTATCGTGTTTCGTATATTCTGTTGGTCTTTTAGCGAAGAAATCGTCTAAACTGTTGGCGAAAACTTCTTCTTCAAACCATGCCATTGGTTGATATTCTTCGTAAGCAATGTTGAATACTTTATCCATTCCGATTTGTTTCAAACTCTCGTCCACACGGAATTTCATAAAGTTCAACAAGTCATATTTGTTAATGATTTCAATTTCGCCTGCGCTAAAAATCCAATCTAAGATTTTGCGTTCTACTTCAATTGAATTTTTAACGGTTTCACGGATTAAAGCAACGGTTTCTTCATCAAAGAAATCAGGAAATTCTTTGCGAATTGTGTTTACCAAAAAGACACCACCGTTTGCGTGAATTTGTTCGTCAACCGAAGTCCAAGCGATGATGTTGCTCACGTTTTTCATGTAACCTTTGAAGCGTGTAAACGAAATAATAATCGCAAATTGGCTGAAAAGCGAAACGTTTTCAATCAAAATGGAGAATAAAATCAACGAAATAACGTATTGTTTGCGATCATCGGATTTGGTGTTTTTCAAGGCGTTTGTCAAATAGTCGATACGCTCACGAATAACAGGAACGTCCATTAAATTTTCAAATTCATCGTTGTAACCCAACACTTCCAACAAGCGAGAATATGCCTCCGAATGACGAAATTCGCACTCTGCAAAAGTACTGCCAAGACCGTTTAATTCAGGTTTCGGAAAGTGATTGTAAAGGTTTCCCCAAAAGGATTTTACCGCCACTTCAATTTGTGCAATCGCCAACAAACTGTGTTTTACCGCCATTTTTTCTTCCAAGGTCAAATTGGAATGAAAATCTTGAATATCTGCCGTGAAGTCAATTTCACTATGCACCCAAAATGCTTTGTTAATTGCTTCTGTGTATTGCAAAACCTCTGGATATTCAAAAGGTTTGTAATTGGTTCTTTTGTCAAAAATACTCATTTCGTTTATTTTTTATTATTGTTTAATTTTTAATCGTTTTTACCCATAGCTAACAAGAAATCGTTTTTTCATTGTCGAATACTATTCTCACATTATTTCATGCAACTTGCACTCAATAATCTATTTTTTTGCCTTTGTTTTTTTGATTTGGAACAGATTAGGTCTATTCGTGGCGAAATAGATTTTGATGTCTTCTTTCACCTCGACAAATATAATTTATAAAAACATTTAAAAAATGAAAAGTTTGAAAAGTTGACAAGTTTTAGGAGCTAACTTTTTGAAAATCAAAATAATAAAATTTATCAACAATCAAAAAGTTGACAAATTTTAGAAAATTAACATAACTTGGTATTGCAAAATTGAACAATTATTATAGCTATTAATAATCTTCAATCGTTTCCTCCATTTCAATCTCGTATTTCTTCAAGAAATTTTCGTATAGCACACGGATTTCTTTGATTTCGTCTAAGAAAAATTGCTTGTCGTTTGACTTTTCTTTTTTGATTTGGGTTTCAAGTTGTTTTTCTTGTCCGATTAAGGATTGTGTCATTTCGGTCATCATGTAAGCGAGATACGTTTTGTAATAGCCTGTATTCGGATAAACGGCATCAATAACCGAAACATAGTTTTTCATGCTCGATGCACTGTTCAACGAAGAATAATAACCGTAATAAAGTAATGCCGTCCATTTGTCACGAAGTGTTGCTTTTTCGTACAGACTTTTGAAAAAGTCCAATTTTCCTTCTACACGGTTTTGCAAATAATAACCTGCGATTTGTAAATTAATTTCCGAAGAGGAATGTTTAAGTGCAAATTCATCAATTTTCACACCTACATTTTCGGGGTCTAAGTCGGTGTATTTCTCTAAAATCGTTGCCAAAACCTTATACGATTGCTCGGTTGCAGAAAGCTCATCTAAGAATTTGATTTTCTCTACTTTCGATGCCGAAGACGACATAAGCAATTCAATCGCCGCAGAACGCACGGTGTGATGACTGCCGTTTTTTGCAAGGTCTTTTACGGTTTGAATATCAACTAATTCACTGATGTCTGCCTGCAATAATGCCGCTTTCATACCAACTGATGCTAAAACAGTTTCTTGCGTTCCGAAGAAAGGGTCTTTTAATGCTTTGGTGACAAATGCTTTAATTTTTCCTTTATCGGTTTGAACGTCCGTGTAATTCTTAATAGCGTTTTTCTTTGTCAAATAATTCGTTGCATAATCGAATTGTTTTTCCAAAAATTCGGGTGTAGAAGTGAATGTATATTCGCCTAACAAAATCTTTTCGGGGTCAATGATAATGGTTTGCAATTTCCCTTTTAAGTCAAATGAAAATTGTTGTTCGGACTTTGTTATTTTGAACTTTTCGGTGTGTTTTCCTGCATCGTCCACGTACATTATTTCCATTGGAACGACAAAATTATTGTACGAAAAAGACGTTTGTGTGAAATTCAAATTTAACTTCGTTTTTTCGTAATTATAGCTATATGTAGCCTCAACGGTTGGATAGCCTTCACCTAAAAACCAATTGTTAAAATACCAATTCAAATCTTCGCCCGAAATTTCTTCAAACGCCATGCGCAAATCGTTATATTCGGCACTTTTGTAAGCGTGTTTTGTTAAGTAAAGATTTAGTCCAGCGAAGAACGCCTCATCGCCCAAATAACCACGTAATTGATGTAAAATTGAACCGCCTTTGTTGTACGAATGTGCATCGAACATATCATCGGGTTTGTCATAATCAAATCGGATAAGTTTGTGTTGCTCAAAGCCATTAAAATACGCATTTATCACTTCTTCTTTGTTGTATTGCGCAAGGTCTTTTCCGTATTCGTATTCGTCCCACAGATATTGAGAATAATTCGCAAACGATTCGTTCAACGGTAAATTCGACCACGATTCAGCAGTTACCAAATCGCCAAACCAATGGTGAAACAACTCATGTGCAATTATGGATTCATCATTGTCGTCCAACAATTCACGATCAGTTTTGTAGCAGAAATCGCCAAAAACAACTGCGCCTGTATTTTCCATTGCTCCCGAAACATACTCCCGAACGATAATTTGCGAGTATTTATCCCATTGATAATCAACGCCTAACAAGTCCGAAAAGAAACCAATCATTTTAGGTGTTTTCCCAAAAATAGCTTTCGCTTGGTCTTTCCATTCGGGTTCAACATAATAGTTAACAGGAATTTTCGTACCGTCCTTTTTCGTGTAAAAATCTTCCACAACGGCAAATTCACCCACAGCAATCATAAACAAATATACGCTGTGAACCTTGTCTTGTTTCCAATAATCGGTGCGTGTTCCGTCAGCATTTTGGGTCGAAGAAACCAATTTTCCGTTGGAAAGCGTTTTGTATTTATTGTCAACCGTGATGTAAACTTCCTGTGCTGATTTGAAATTCGGGCTGTCGATTGTCGGAAACCAAACCGAGTTACTTTCTGTTTCGCCTTGTGTCCAAATTTGTGGCATATAACCGTCTTTTTCATTCGTCGGATTGATGAAATACAAGCCTTTGTCGCTTGTCACGGCAACACCACCGCCTGATTTTCGTTCGTTCGGCTTAGCAACGTAATCAATAATAACATTATACGTTTCGGTTCGAGTATAAGTTTTGTCCAACGTGATTTTTAAAACATCGTCTTTGTAAGTGTAATTCAGTATTTTACCGTTTAGCGAAACGCTGTTAATGGTCATTCCTTTGGCATCTAAAATCAAGCTATCGGACGGAAAAAAGTGGGGTTTTGCCGTAATGGTCGCCTTGCCGTATAAATAGGATTTTTCCCAATCGGGTTTAATTTCCAACTTGGTGTTTATCAAATCGGTATAAACCGTTCGGGTCGCTTTGTAATCTTCGTATGCAATTTCTTGGTTGTAATTGTGATAATAATCGGAGTCATCATAATATTCATCGTCATAATCATAACTATAATCATCATTAGAAATATGTTTGTTAGAACACGCAAACGAAAGTGCTAATGCAAGAATTGCCGAAAAAAGAAAAATAGGTTTTTTCATGGGAAAAATTTTTTCAAAGATAGTTTTTTTTTGGACATTACGACGTTATGATGTTAGGACGTTATGACAGACGAAAGACATAAGACACCAGACAAAAGACAATTTTCGTACGGTCTTTTATCTAAGGTCTTAATCCTATGTCTGAATAGTCTATTTTCTTTTCAACTTCGCATAATAGCTGATATTACGAAAACCTCCTTGTTTTAAAAATTCTTTGAGTTGGTCTTTTGTTGGGTCAAAAACGGTTTTTCCGTTTGGATTGATTTCTGTGCCTGTAATTCCACCTAACAATCCCAAATCCGTTTTGTTATTGCACGAACCAATAGTAATTCCCCTACCCGACTTCTGTATGCGTTGCACGTCCCAATCGCTACCGTTGGACGTGCTTATAAAATATGCTCCTCGAAAATGTCGGATAACATCACCGTTATTGATGTCAAACAAAATGCTTTCAGACGTTTTGTATTGTTCCACATTTGCAACGGAATACGTGATTTCGGCTTGGTCAGAATTGATTGTGTCGTTAGACGCAACAGTGTTGCTATCTTCTTCAACTTTCATTTTTTCGGTGTAAATCACTTTAATCGTATGTTTGTCAATCGCAAGCACAGAACTATCCCCAAGGTAGATGTAATTTCCTCTTAACGCTAACGGAATTTTATCCAATGACGTTTTGTCGTTTGGTTGCGGATTTTTAAAAGAAAGGCTTGCATAATCACAAGCGGTAAGCAAGACAAAAAGCATTGCTAAACCCAAAAAATTCAAATTTTTCATAATCATTTTGCGTTGTTTTTAGTTAAAAAAAGCCCCGAAATTCGGGGCTTTTGAAAAGTGAATTAGAAATTTATTTTATTCAAACAATACTTTGGCGAACCACATTTGTTTTCCTTTTCTGTTTGACCCGATGAAGATAAATCTGTTCCCGCTAATTGGGTTTACAGGATATGCATCATCAAGATAGTATTTACCTCCGCCAATATCAATGAAATCATTTGGTGCTTTACCATCATTTCCAATTTTTGTAATACGTGGATAGTACAACATACGTGCTGTAGAACCCATTTTTTTCTCACCTGCTACTTCAAAAACTGTCCAATAAACACCGTCGCCTTTTGGTGCATTCAATAAAGCGTGTTCCGTTGGATTTGCTTTATTATGCTCGTTTTTATCACGTAATTTTGTTGAATAGTTACTTATTAATTTACCTTGCGAATTGAAATTAAACGCCACAACTTCTTGGTAACTTGCTAAACTTTGTCCTGCGATTGCTACACCACCACCGTCGGTGAATTTTTGACCTGTGATGAAGATATTACCTGTCGGCCCTACGTGCAAACCACGGATTTTCAAGATACCACCTGCATACGGTTTACCTTTTTCTTTTCCGATTTGTACAAATGTTGGTTTAAATTCTTTCTCGCTTGTGAACGAAACCCAATCAATTTTAGTCGCCGAAACTTTCATAATTTGATAGCCGTTTGGTTTTGCCGCTAAAGCACTTCTACCATTATAAGACGCCGAAGGATTATTCGCTGCCATTGCCATTCCTACAGCTTTTGTTTTATTTGTTACACCATGAATATATAAATCATCGCCTACTTCGCTCATTTCGTAAACAACCCATGTAAATTCATTTGGAACATCAATCGTATTTCTACGCACAATTGTACCGTCATATTCAACTTCAACATATTCGTATTTTTTGTCATCACGTTGGAACAAATACGCAATGTTACCACTTGATAAGAATTTATAGCTTACAGCCGCAGCCGCTACTGGGAAATCTAAAGGTGTTGATTTTGTTTTTTCCAAGGTTGCCGCACTGAATTTTTCAACCGAGTAGTGCTCACCTGTTTCAGCTCTATTCTTTTTATCCACGACAGATGCACAAATTATAACATC
>DAOMPZ010000114.1:0-6566 GCA_035445045.1 Crocinitomicaceae bacterium
GAATTTTCCATATATTTTGCAATATTATCGTATATAACTCCGTATTTATTAAGTATTTTGCAAGCAAAACAATCTTCGATTTTCAACATGGAAAGCAACAAGTGTTCCGTTCCAATCTGTGTACTTTGATACACTTTCGCCTCCAAATACATGAATTTTAATACTTTTTCCGCTTGTTTAACCAACGGAATGTTTGCCTTTACATTTATATTATTAGGCGACAAAATCGCCATTTTTGAAAGTTCGGACTCAATATCTTTTCGGACCATTGCCAAATTGATACCTAATCTATTTAAAAATGTAATTGCCTTGCCCTCGCCTTCTCGTATTGCCCCAAGTAACAAATGTTCGACACTGATAAAATCATTACCAAGGCGCACCGCCTCTTCCCTACTGAAACTCAAAACGTCTTTTACACGTGGTGAAAATTTTGCTTCCATTCTTTTTTTTATTGTTTATTGTCATTGCAAAATAGCAATTCGCAGATAACAAATATAATTCCATTTTATAAACGTGTGAAATTAATTTATATTCATTTATTCACAGAGTTTTGTTTATAAATCACTGGTTTTGGTTGATAACTCCCGTCTTATATTAAAAAAAATGATTATCTTTGGGAACTTTTTACAAACAAAAAAATATAGTATAATCTGACATTATGACAGAAGGAAGTAGAATAATTAAAATCAATATCGAAGATGAAATGAAATCTTCGTACATTGATTACTCAATGTCCGTTATCGTTTCACGTGCCTTACCAGATGTAAGAGACGGTTTTAAACCCGTTCACAGACGTGTATTGTACGGAATGGAGCAATTAGGCGTAGGTTCAAACAAGCCACATAAAAAATCTGCGAGAATTGTCGGGGAAGTTTTAGGTAAGTACCACCCACACGGCGATTCATCAGTTTACGACACCATGGTACGTATGGCACAACCGTGGTCATTGCGTTATCCATTAGTGGACGGACAAGGTAACTTTGGTTCGGTTGACGGCGACAGTCCTGCTGCGATGCGTTATACCGAAGCACGTTTTAAGCGTCTTTCAGAAGAAATTATGGAAGATTTGGACAAAGATACAGTTGACTTTGCTCCAAACTTTGACGACAGTTTACAAGAACCAACGGTTATGCCGACAAAAATTCCGAATTTACTTGTAAATGGTGCATCTGGAATTGCAGTTGGTATGGCTACAAATATGGCTCCTCACAACTTAACAGAAGTTGTGAACGGCTGTATTGCGTATGTTGACAATAGAGATATTACGGCAGAAGAATTAATCGAATACATTAAAGCTCCCGATTTCCCAACAGGTGGAATTATCTACGGTTACGAAGGTGTGCGTGATGCCTTTTTGACAGGTCGTGGACGTGTGGTGATGCGTGCAAAAGCTGAAATTGAAGAATCTCACGGAAGAGAGCAAATTATCGTTACTGAAATTCCGTTCCAAGTAAATAAGTCCGAATTAATTAAACGTACAGCTGAACTTGTAAACGACAAAAAAATTGAGGGTATTTCCGATATTCGTGACGAATCCGACCGAAATGGTATGCGTATCGTTTATGAATTGAAACGTGATGCGATTTCAAATGTTGTGTTAAATAAGTTATTTAAATATACTTCGTTACAAACCTCATTTTCAATAAATAACATCGCTTTAGTTGACGGACGACCACAAATGCTTAACTTACGTGATTTAATTCATTATTTTATTGAATTTCGTCATGAGGTAGTTATTAGAAGAACGAAATTTAACTTAAAGAAAGCAGAAGAAAGAGCGCATATTTTAGAAGGATTAATTATCGCTTCGGACAACATTGACGAGGTAATTAAAATCATTCGTGGTGCAGATTCTCCTGATGATGCACGTGAAAAATTAATCGCTCGTTTTGCCCTTTCAGACATTCAATCTCGTGCGATTGTCGATATGCGTTTAAGACAATTAACAGGTCTTGAACAAGATAAATTACGTGCTGAATACGCTGATTTAATGGCTTTAATCGCTGATTTAAAAGATATTTTAGCAAACGAAGATCGTCGTATGCAAATTATCAAAGAAGAATTAATCTACGTTAGAGAAAAATACGGTGATGAAAGACGTTCAGTAATTGAATACAGTGCAAACGAAATGCGTATGGAGGATTTAATTCCAGACGAAGAAGTGATTGTAACCATTTCGCACGCAGGTTATATCAAACGTACAAGTTTAGTAGAATACAAAGTTCAAAACAGAGGTGGAATGGGTTCTAAAGGCTCAACGACAAGAGATAAAGATTTCTTGGAACACCTTTTTGTAGCGACAAACCACAATTATTTATTGATTTTTACCGAGAAAGGAAAATGTTTCTGGATGCGTGTGTTTGAAATTCCAGAAGGAAATAAAACAGCGAAAGGTAGAGCTATTCAAAACTTGTTAAACATCGAGCAAGACGATAAGATTAAAGCGTATGTAAAAGTTCAAGATTTAACAGACAAAGAATACGTTGAAAACAACTTCATTGTGATGTGTACAAAACAAGGAGTTATCAAGAAAACATCGTTAGAGGCTTACTCTCGCCCACGAACAAACGGTATCAACGCCATTAACATTCGTGAAGACGATGAACTTTTAGAAGCATTGTTGACAACAGGTCAAGATGAAATCGTTATCGCAACCAAAGAAGGTCGTGCAATTCGTTTCAACGAGTCGCAAGTTCGCCCAATGGGAAGAACGGCAACAGGTGTTCGTGGTGTGAATTTAGCGAACGCCGGAAACGAAGTTGTCGGCATGATTGCAATTCAAGATGCGGCAACAGAAACGATTTTGGTCGTTTCTGAAAACGGTTACGGAAAACGTTCATTCTTGAATGACCCTGAAGACAACGAGCCTGTTTACCGTATCACAAACCGTGGTGGAAAAGGTGTTAAAACAATTTCGATTACAGACAAAACAGGACCTTTGTTAGGTATTAAGAGCGTAACAGACGAACACGATTTGATGATTATCACAAAAAGCGGTATCACAATCCGTATGCACATGGATACAATCCGTGTGATGGGACGTGCAGCGCAAGGTGTTCGCTTAATTAATTTAAAAAACAATCAAAGTATTGCTGCCATAGCACGAGCTCCACGTTCGGAAGACGAAGATGATGAAATCATTGACATCGATAACAACGAAGAAGGTTTGGATAATGGCACAACTCTTGAAGAAGGAAATAACGAATAAATAAAATCAACAAGATGAAAAAGTTAAATTTAATTTTCGCCTCTACCCTATTAACAACAACGAGTTTGTTTGCGCAAAACGTTAATGTAACAGGTGCGGCGTTAGAGTTCAACACTTTTTATGGGTGTTTTATGCAAGCTGCACAAAGCAATAATGAAAAAGGAATGTTAGAATGTCGTGAGTCGTATGTAAAGGCACGAACATACATCGACAAAGCAGCTGCTGACCCGTCAACAGAAAACAGCCCGAAAATGTTTTTGTACAAAGGTAAAATTTACATTACCTCCATGTATGCGTATGCAACAGACACAGCTTATATGAGTGCAAACAAAGAAAAGTTTGAAAAAGACTTTGAAGAAGGTTTAGCATCCTTGAAAAAAGCGTATCAAGACAAAAAGTTTAAGTCAGAAACACAGGACTTTGTAAATCAAAATCTTTTTCAGTACAATGCTGGAGCAAGCATGATGTATAAGAAAGAAAACTATTTGGAGGCTGGTGGAGCTTACGAATTGATTTACAGATTTAACGATGTTGTTGGAAAAGTAGATACGTTAAACCTTTACAACGCTGCAATTTCATACCAACAAGGTAAGAAATATGAAATGGCGGCTGAAAAATTCAAGCAATTAGCAGGATTAGGTTATAAGCCAGGTGAGTCGTATCGCAATGCTATCTCAAACTTGTTAGAAGCTAAAAAAATCGACGAAGTAAAAGTGTTAATTGAAGAGGCTATCAAAAAATATCCAAAAGATATTGACGTGTTGACAGCAGGTGTAAATTATTATTTCAGCGTAAACGATTTGGAAAGTGCATCAGGTTTGTTGGATAAAGCTGTTGAGCAAGACCCAACCAATCACGTTATGTTTTACAACATTGGTACAATCACTTTAAGTTCAGGCGATTTTGACAAAGCAGAAAAAGCATTGAAAAGAGCTATTGAGTTAAAAGCTGATTATCCTGAGGCTTATTATCAATTAGGTGCGGTTTACATTAATAAATACGGTAGTTTGGTTAAACAAATGGATAACTTAAAAACAAACGACCCAAAATATAAAGAGTTGGAAACAGCATCAGAGGAATCTATTAAAAATGCAGTTGCACCTTTGGAAAAATATTTAGAAAAAAATCCAAATGACAAGGAAACGCTTTTAAATATGGTAAAAGTTTACCGTTCAATCGGTAACAACGAAAAAGCAATTGAATACAAAAAACGTGCTGATGCGTTGTAGTATTTAGCGCATAAATGATACTTTTAAAATAGGGTTCAGTTACGGCTGAACCTTACTTTTTTAAAGGCAATACTATGAAATTAATAACCTTAATATTTACACTTGTAACCATACTAACAAGCTGTAATGCAAGCGCACAAACCAACAATAACGATTTAAAAATTCCCGATAAAGTCGAAATTAAAAAAGAGGGAAAACACGAGCGAGTTTCGGGAACAAAGATATTTATCGTTCCTCCAAAAGATTATATATTTGACCCTACGCTATTTCGTTACCAAAAAAATAATGAAACATACATTAACGTTCTTGAATTATATGGCGGAAAATACACCGAGAAAAAAGCAATCTTAAATGAAACTTGGGATAACCTAAAATCACTTGGGGTGATGCCAGAATACGAAAAAGAGTTTAAACTCGGCAAGTATGATGCGCTTTTAATTTATAGTAAGTTTCTCGAAAATTCAGATGATATAAACTTATTCTTTGGTGACGATAATTTTACGGTAATGCTTATGGCATCATTTCCTAAAAATGACAACCAAGCACGTCAAGAAATTCTTTCGGCGTTGTTGACCGCATATCTTGATAAAGACGTGCAAATTGATTATGTAGATTTAGCAAAATTTACGATAGATGTTTCTAAATCAGAATTTAAACTTTATAGCAATGTTTCCCAAATGTTTTATTATACCACTAACGGAAAAGCTCCCACGAGTGGGGCTGAAAATCTAATTATCATACATACTGCACCGCCACAACGCGATTTTCAAGAAGTTAAAAACTTCGCAAAAGATGTAATTGAGGACACCAAAAAGAATATCAATGTATTAACCGTAGAAGAAAATGAAATTGAAATAAATAACATCAAGTCGTACGAAATGATAATTACGAGTGCGTTAGAAACATATTATATGGTCGTAATAAACAGTGATAAAGTGGCACTAATGTTTAGAGGAAGAGCGGTTAATCGTCACGATGAATTATTAAGACAATTCAAAGAAGTCTCCCAAACGATACGATTAAAATGATGTCCGTTTTTAAATTTAAAACACTAAAAACAACTAATTTTCAGTCTTTTATCTTTTATCTATTGTCTTTCATCTAAAAAATTATTTCGCAAAATATCCAACCTATCAAAATAATCACTAAATTTAAAACTCAGATTTCATTATTATGGCAACAAATCCCGAAGTTTTAAAAAGTCTGTTTAAGGGCGCATCGCTGATGCCACAAGAAGAATGCTTGGAAATTCAACGCAAAAAAGGGGAACTTTTTATCGGTATTCCTCGTGAAACGTCGTACCAAGAAAAGCGTGTGGCACTTGTCCCCGAGTCGGTTTCACTCTTAGTTTCTAATGGTCATCGTGTTAAAATCGAAACCAAAGCAGGCGACCTTTCTAATTTCTCTGACAACGAATATTCGGAGGCAGGCGCAGAAATTTGCTACAATGTCGAAGAAATTTTTCAGTGTGACATTATTTTAAAAGTTGCTCCACCAACGGAAGAAGAAGTTGAAATGATGAAAGGAAACCAAACGATTATTTCGGCACTTCAACTCAACGATACTACAGGTAAACTGTTGCGCAAATTCATTCAAAAGAAAATCACCGCCGTTGCGTGGGATTACATTCAAGATGAAGAAGGAATTTTCCCGATTGTCCGCACGATGGGCGAAATTGCAGGAACGACTTCTGTTCTTATCGCTGCCGAATTGTTGTCGTCTTATAACAAAGGAAAAGGCGTTATGCTTGGCGGAATTGCAGGCGTAAATCCAACCGAAGTTGTCATTATCGGTGCAGGAACAGTTTCAGAATATGCGGCTAAAGCCGCCATCGGATTGGGCGCATCGGTCAAAGTTTTTGACAGTTCGTTATCACGGTTGAGAAGACTTCAAAACAGCATCGGACACCGCATTTTTACGTCAGTTTTGCAACCTAAAGTTTTGGCAAAAGCCATCAAAAGAGCCGATGTCGTGATTGGTGCAGTACGAGCGTCACTCGGCAGAACACCTTGTTTGGTGACAGAAATCATGATAAAAGAAATGAAATCAGGTTCGGTCATTATTGACGTGAGCATTGACCAAGGCGGTTGTTTTGAAACGTCCAAAGTGACCAACCACAACCAACCGAC
>DAOMPZ010000114.1:6576-8110 GCA_035445045.1 Crocinitomicaceae bacterium
TTTGTAAAACACGGTGTTATTCATTATGGCGTTCCAAATATTGCCTCACGTGTTTCCCGAACTGCCTCTTTTGCCTTGTCTAACATCTTCTCTCCTATCCTCTTGGAAATGGGCGACCATGGAGGTTGCAAGGAATTAATTCGCACGGATTCGGGTTTCAGAAGTGGCGTTTATATGTATCGAGGAATTTTAACCAGCGATGTTTTGGGCAAAATTTACGATTTAAAATACAAAGACATTGAATTACTGATTGTAGGAATGTAAAACAACGTATTATGATAGAAATCAACAACTTAACGAAACAATTTACACTAACAAAACAACAACGTAAAGAATTATCGACCAACGAAACGATAGCAACAGCCGTTGACAATGTTTCGTTTACTTGCCAACAAGGGCGTGTTTTTTCATTGCTGGGTGCAAACGGAGCGGGCAAAACAACCATTTTGCGTATGATTGCATCAATTTACAAACCCACATCGGGCAGTATTACTGTTGATAACATTGACGTTGTGAAAAATCCACAAGAGGCACGCAAAGTCATGGGTTTTTTGACGGGTTCGACAGAAATGTACGCACGTCTGACCGTCAACGAGTTGATACAATATTTTGCTGATTTGTACGGCATGGACAAGGCAACATTTGAAAATCGTAAGAAATATTTATACGATTTATTGGACATTCACGGCTTTGCCAATAAGCGCATCGGGAAATTGAGTACAGGTATGAAACAGCGTGTTTCGATTTGTCGCACGATGATTCACGACCCAAGTGTGATTATTTTTGACGAGCCGACAAGCGGTTTGGACGTTATTTCGGCAGACAGTATTATTCAACTTATCCGTGATTGTAAAGCGCAAGGAAAAACCGTTATTTTTTCGAGCCATATTATGAGCGAAGTGGAATTACTTTGTGATGATTTAGCTATTATCAACAAAGGAAAATTAGTGTTTAACGACACGTTTGAAAACTTCAAGGCGCAAATGACCAAACCGAATATTACCGAAGAATTTATTTACCAAGTTCAAAAAACAAACGCATGATTTTTACGATATTTAAAAAAGAGCTGAAAGAAACACTCCGTGATCGCAAAACGATTATGTCAATGATTGTTATTCCGATGTTGTTGTTTCCCTTGATTTTTTCGGTGATGTTCAAAGTGCAACACGCTATCGAAGACAATGTAAACAGCAAAGAAATTAAAATTGGTGTTATTGGCGGAAGTGAAATTGAGCCGTATTTAGCAACGTTAAAAAATCTTCCCGAAGAATTTGGCAAACGCAAAATCATTCATTTTACGGATACAAGTAGTTTGCGTCAACAAATCGAAGTGGATAGTTTGCAATTCGTTTTGCTTTTTCCTGCGGATTTTGAACAATTAGACCAAGCCTCGAAAACGGCACAAATCGCTGTGTATTATAAAATGTCCGAATTGGGCATGACAGACAAAATCAAACTAATCAACGATGCGATTTTTAAAATGCACCAAAGCGAACGTTTTCAACGCAATAACATTAATCCCGAAACAATTACA
>DAOMPZ010000115.1:0-8032 GCA_035445045.1 Crocinitomicaceae bacterium
CTGTCATCATTGAAGACGGAGCGTTTATCGGTTCGAGATGCATTGTTGTTGAGGGCGTTAGAGTAGGAAGGGAGGCTGTTTTGGGCGCAAATGTTGTGTTGACCCAATCGACAAAAATTATTGATGTGACAGGAAACGAACCAATCGAAATGAAAGGTTATGTTCCCGAACGTTCGGTCGTTATTCCAGGTTCTTATACAAAACAATTTCCAGCAGGCGAATTTCAAGTTCCGTGCGCTTTGATTATCGGAAAACGCAAAGCATCAACGGATTTGAAAACGTCTTTGAACGATGCGTTGAGAGAACATAATGTTGCTGTATAAAATCAAAAACGTATGTATTTAGAACAAAATATAAAAGGTTTGTGCCAAAAGTTTGGTTTAAGTTATCAGGAGTTTCTTTCTGATTTTCAAATAGATAATGTAAAAGAATTATCTGTTTTTGATTTGGAAACAATTACAGAAGAATACCAGTTGGACGTGCAAGCATTGTTATTCAAACCTTTGTATGACAAAACTGCTTTTCGGGAACAATTGCAAAAAATCAAATTGTTAGTCTTAGACGTTGATGGCGTAATGACGGATGGCGGTGCGTATATGACGATGAATGGCGACCAAATGAAAAAATTTGACACCAAAGACGGGCGTGGAATTATTGAAATTCAGAAAAAAGGCGTTACGGTAGCGATTATTTCATCGGGTTTTTACGATGTTGGCGTTTCGGCACGTGCCAAAATGTTGGGCATCGAAAATTGCTATGTCGGAAAACGACCGAAATTAGAAGTTTTGGACGAGATGTGCCAAAAAATGAACATCACACGTAACGAAGTCGCGATGATTGGCGACGATATAAACGATTTGGAAATGATGCGTGTCATTGGTTTTAAAGCGTGTCCGTCCAATGCTGTTCCACTTGTTAAAAACGAAGTAAACATCATTTTGCAAAAGAAAGGCGGAGACGGCTGTGTAAGAGAATTTATTGACGAATATTTGATGGGCTTTGAATAAAAAACTAAAATTGTGGGAATTAAACCGTTTGAGTGAGCAGGAATTTAAAGAACAACAAAAATTCCCAATTATTGTGGTTTTGGACGATATTCGGAGTTTGAACAATATCGGTTCGTTCTTTCGGACGGCTGATTCTTTCAATGTCGAAAAAATTTATTTGTGTGGTATCACAGCACAACCGCCACACCGTGAAATTCAAAAAACAGCGTTGGGCGCAACGGAATCTATTACGTGGGAATGGCGTAATTCGGTCGATGAACTTTTAAGCGAATTAAAAACAAAAAACATCAAAATTTGCACGGTCGAACAAACCGAAAAAACAACTTTACTACAAAATGTAAACACCTTAAACGGCGAAAAATTTGCCTTAGTTTTCGGCAACGAAGTCGATGGCGTTCGCCAATCCGTGATTGATACCAGCGATTATGTTATCGAAGTTCCACAATTCGGAACAAAACATAGTTTAAACGTTTCTGTTTGCGCAGGCGTGGTGCTGTGGGAGTTTGCGAAGCGGTTTATTTAAGTTAAGAGCGATGATACAAAACGGAATTTTAAAATCTCCCTTCAAACCGCTTTCTTTGTTCCGCTCTCAATTCATCTAAATTTTCGGGAACGGCTCGTTTCCAACGTTTGTGTGACCAAAGCCAAAAAGCAGGTTTAGCAACAATGGCTTTTTCTAAAAGTTGGACGTGTTTTTCTGTAATTTCGCCCCATTTGCAGGTTTGCGGTTCTTCCGTTATCACTTCTAATTTCATGGAATAATACCCCCGTTTTACTTTCTCCAAGCGATAAAAAACAACAGCATGATTGTATTGATGTGCCATTAATTCGCAACCGAATAAAACGGCCGTTTGTTGGTTTAAAAAGTTTGTCCAATAGGATTTGGTAGCATCAACAGGTGATTGATCACTTAAAATGAGTGTGTTTATGAGTTTGTTTTCCAGTAATTTAAAAACTGTTTTTACTTCTTTAGCGTGCGTGATGATAATGCCAAATCTTGCTCTTTGTGTATTTACTTTTTCGTCCCAAAATTTTTGACTTAACGGCATTCCGATACCGACAGCTTGATGCGGAAACAACAAATTAAGCGACGAAATAACCCATTCCCAATTATTGTAATGCCCCGAAACAAGTAAAACGCTTTTGTTTTTAGTGTAAAGCTCTTCCATAATTTCGGGATTTTCAACCGTAATTCGTTTGCGTAATTCGGTTTCGGACATGGATAAATTCTTGATACTTTCAGCTAACAAATCAGCAAAATGGCGGTAAAATTGACGGCGTAATTTTTTAATTTCTTGCGGTGATTTTTCGGGAAATGAATTTTTTAAATTGTTGTCAATTACTTTTTTACGATACGGAAAAACGGTTAGCAACAATAAGAATAAAACATCTGATAAATAGTAAATTACACGTAGTGGAAGCAAGGAAATTGGGTAAACAAAAAGATAATATGCGACTGCTGCCATTAGTGATATTTGTTTTTCCAATGAGCGTTGATAAATGCTTGCGTTTCTTGCTCTTTTTGGCTACTTCCTGCCTCAAAAAAGTTCGTTCCCGAAAGGGCGTCGGGCAAAAATTCCTGCTCGACAAAATTCCCCGAATAATCGTGTGCATATTTGTAGTTTTCGCCATAACCCAATTCATTCATAAGTTTGGTTGGAGCATTACGCAAGTGCATTGGAACAGGTAAATCGCCTGTTTTTTCGACCAAACTTTGGGCTTTTCCGATTGCTTTGTATGAAGCATTTCCTTTGGGTGAAGTTGCCAAATAAATAGCACATTGAGAAAGAATAATCCGACTTTCTGGCCAGCCTATTTTTTCAACCGCTTGAAACGTAGTATTTGCCATAAGTAACGCATTAGGATTTGCCAAGCCAATATCTTCACTTGCTAAAATCAGCAATCTTCTGGCGATAAATTTAGGGTCTTCGCCACCTGCAATCATGCGTGCCAGCCAATAAACAGCACCGTTTGGGTCGCTCCCACGAATGGATTTGATAAAGGCCGAAATAATGTCATAATGTTGTTCGCCGTCTTTGTCGTAAATGGCAAGTGATTTTTGTGCTACCTTTTGAACTAACTCGTTGGTAATGACGATTTCGGGTAAACTTAAATGCGTATTTACGATGATTTCAAAAACATTCAATAATTTGCGTGCATCGCCACCTGAAATTCCCAAAAGAGCCTCAACTTCTTGTAAAACAATCTTTTTCGAGGACAAAACCACGTCTTTTTCAATGGCTCTTTGCAATAAATCAACTAATTCGTCTTTGGTGTGGTGTTTCAAAGTATAAACTTGACACCGTGAAAGCAAGGCCGAAATAACCTCAAACGACGGATTTTCGGTAGTTGCGCCAATTAATGTAACCGTTCCTTTTTCGACTGCTCCAAGTAAAGAGTCTTGTTGCGATTTTGAAAAACGATGAATTTCATCAATAAAAAGTATTGGGCTGTTTTGCGAAAAAATACTCGATTGCTCTACTTTTTGAATAATCTCACGAACATCTTTTACGCCCGAAGAAATGGCAGAAAGCGTGAAAATTTCTCGATTTAAAGACGTTGCCAACAAATGTGCAAGCGTTGTTTTTCCAACGCCAGGCGGTCCCCACAAAATCAAGGACGGAATAATTTTAGCCTCAATAGCAACACGCAACGGCGCATTTTTACCCAATAAATGCGATTGCCCAATGTAATCATCTAACTGATTGGGGCGCATTCGTTCGGCTAATGGAGTGTTACTATTTTGGAGCATTGTTTAAAAATTCTTCGGCTAAGATACGGTTTTAAATAAAAAAGACAAGGCAGATTTCTACCTTGTCTTTTATGTTTGAAAAAAAATTACTTCTCTAAAGTTATTTCATACGTTCCTTTTGATGAAGAAGTTGATGTTGAACTTCCGCTCGTGTTGGAATTTACATTTTCAGTTTCTGAGAATAAGACTAATTTTTTACCTGTTGACTCTTTAACAGTATAAATCATAGAAAGTTCGCCAACTTTGTATGATTCTGTTCCACTTGATGTCGTTGTGGTAGAATTTATGGTTGTTGCATTTGTGAATGAAATATTTAAGAAATTGAAAACAATTCTTTCATTTTTCTTGAACTCATCAGTTTTGTTTGTGCCAATAAATGACCATGTTCCTGTGTGTTTCCAAACACGGTGTTCCGTCATGTTGTTAGCTGTCTAAGTAATGTCTGCGATTGTTTCAAAAGTACCATCTTTTTTAATGGTGTATGTGTATTCTTTTACCGTACCTGTTTTTGTGTTTGTTGTACTACCGTTTGAATAAACTTCGGATAATATTCCGTTGCTAACGGTTTCTTTGTTCGTATAGGTTGTTGTCGTTCCACTACTTGTGTTGACATCAACACTTTCGGTAGCTGTAATGTTCCACACTTCGCTAATTTTTCCCTTGTTTGTTTTTCCGCAAGAAGACATCGTACCTGCAACGATTGCAATGCTAAGTACGCCTAAAAAGATTTTTTTCATATTGAATAAATTAAAAATTGATAACACAAATGTAAAAAATAATTTGAAAGAACAACAAAACTATTTCTTTAAAGTCACTATTTATCTCTCAAATCCTCTACAAATTGAACAAATCTCGCTGCCCAGTAGATAATTTGAATGGAAATAAAACAGGAAATAACAAAATAACCCAAAAATCGCCAAAACGTAGCAGGATAAAGGATAAACGTGGAAATGTAAAACGAAAAAACAGCCGCTAAAGCCGTCCAACTTTTGTTGATGATGTTTTGCAAAGAATATGTGTTTGTTTTGACCATAATCGCTTATTTTAGTTGACAAATATACGCTTTATAATGTTTTCTGAACCAGCATTTGTCTGAATTTTTACAAAGTAAATACCGCTCGAAACCGTGTTTAGTTGAATGGCATTTCCTGTTTGTACAAAGTCGATTGCTTTGCCGTTGATGTCAAAAATAGCTGTGATTTTCGCATCAAATTCTGTTGGAACGTGTAACTGAAATATTCCCGAATTGGGATTTGGATAAAGTTGAATGGATTGTTCTAATGTTTCCAATTCTGTTACACCAACAAAATCGGGGTTGTGTTCAAAATGCCACAAACCACCCAATTCCATACCGACAAAAAGGTTTAATTTGCCGTCATTGTCAATGTCCGAAACGAACGGAGCGTTGTAACCGCTTGTGTTTATCCACAAATAATCATTGCTTACGGTTGTGAAATTCGCTTGCAATTCGTTGTTTAAAAATAAGTCTTTGTAAAAATGTAATTTTCCGTTTGAACTACCGCACAACAAATCTTTTTCGCCCTCATTTTGAAATAAATGCGGAACAGCATAGCCGATAAAATTTTCCGAAACGTCAATGTTTCCGAAGTTTTGTGTGATTAAGGTAAATTGAAAATTTCCGCTCGTCCCTGTGTTTTGATAATAGTGAATTTTGCCATTTTTCGTGCCAATTAGCAAGTCGAGTAATCCGTCAGCGTTGACATCAACAAGTTGCGGTGTTGCGCCACCTTCGCAGGTTATTGCCGTTCCGTCCGATTTTGTAAGTGCAACCAAAGGTTGATAGGTTGTGCTGTTTATCGCTTGCAAATAATTCAATTTTCCGTTGTCATTTCCCAAAACGATGTCTTTAAAACCGTCATTATTCAAGTCGCCAAAAGACGGAACAACCCGAAAACCAAGCCCAAAACTCGGAATATTCAAATAATTAGTGTCTTTTAAAATAAAAAGTGGAGTAGTGGTCGTCCCTTGATTTTCAAAATAATGGAATGTACTTTTTTTTACGCTGTCGGCATTCATCTCAAAGTAATTCGCTACGATTAAATCAGACAAACCGTCTTGGTTGATGTCTGTTACAATCGGCACAGAACCCATGCCAACGTCAATTCCTTTGTTTTGCAAAAAGTTTTTCTCGACAAGCGAAAATTCGGGATTTTCGTTTGTTCCGATGTTTTTGTAAAACCAAACATTGCGCTTGTTTTCGGAATTATTTTTATCATTCGGCGCAGCAATTAAATCGTTTGTTCCGTCAAAATCGACATCTTCCCAAAAACTCGCAGGAAAACTCAAAATAGACGTTCGCACGGAATTACTAGGGAAGTTAATGTCTTGGCTAATCATCGCCGAATTAGCATTTACAGCCGTTCCACCGTTAATGAGTAAATTCAAATTTCGATAAGAAATATTGCCTAAAATCAAGTCTTTCACGCCGTTATTGTCGTAGTCTAATGCGAGAACTGTTCCGCCTGAATGGCGTTTTTCCCCCGATTTTGGGTCGATAATATCGGTTACACCGTTGCAAGGAGCTGAATTAGGAGAAAGTATGATGTTAAAATCATGCGCACCCTCGATAAAATGCCCCCAACATTCGTTTTTTAACTGAAAAATCAACGAATCGGGAACGCCATACAGTTCCATGCTTTGGTTCTGATGATATTCCATGCGCTGACCGCTGATGTGATAGGTTAAAATGTCAATATCGCCGTCATCGTCCACATCAACATAAGCTGGAATGTCCGTTGTACTAATGTATAAATTGGACGTATCGTGAAAATAATACGACCTCAAAAGCGGCGAAACAAGCTCCCATGTTAAGCCATTTTGCGCATTGCCTGTATTCTTGTAAACTTTCGTTCCTCCGACCGCCGCCGCAAACAAATCTTTTTTGCCGTCTTTGTTATAATCGACCAAAGCGACACGGTAATTCAAATCCGCAGGGAAATATTTTTTACCATTGTAAACGTATTTATAACGTCTTGTTCCGTTTTCAAAAATGTTTTCAAACAGTAAAATATGATTGGACGAACGGTCGAAAACAAACAAATCATCATCGCCGTCAAAGTCAAAATCAATTGTGGAAAACTGCGGATTGTTAAAACCTCCAAAAAACGGTTCGTTGTGTGTTTCACTTCCCATTTGCACCGATATAGTGTTCTGAAAATCAAACTGAAACTGTGAAAATGAATTCGTTGTAAAAAAACAAAGTGAAATTAAATTAACGAAGACAAAAAATACATAATTTTGCATGATTTTTTTATTTTACAGTAAAGATACAAAGAAACTGTTTAATTGAAATTTTATTGCTCAAATTTTAAAGAGATGAAGTTAAGAATTTTTAGTGCGTTAATCACATTATTTTGTTCAACAGCTATGGGACAAGAAATCGTTAGGGGGGAAGTCAAACAGAATATTTCTGTTTTGTTCATCGGGAACAGTTATACGTTTATGAATGATATGCCGTTTATTTTTCAAAAAATGGCTGAAGCAGAGGGAATTAATGCGTATGTTGATACGGTTGTTCAAGGTGGGAAAAATTTGCAATACCATTCAACACGCAAAGAAACATACGAAAAAATCAATTCCCGAAATTGGACGTATGTTGTTATTCAAGGACATAGCAACGAATTTGCAACCCCAAAAACTGAAATTGAGACAAAATCCAAGATGTATTTGAGCCGTATCATTGACAGCGTTCGGACGAATAATAGTTGTACAAAAGTGATTTTGTATATGACGTGGGCATATAAAAACGGTAATAAAAACTGGGAGCCGATTGATAGTTACGAAAAAATGCAAAACATGGTCAAAGACAATTATTTGTTAATGGCAAAGGATTTCAATACGATTGTTTCGCCTGTCGGCTATGTCTGGCAAGACATTCGTAACAAAAAGAAAGATTTGAATTTGTACATCGAAGACGAAAAACACCCGAATTTGTACGGTTCTTTTATTTCTGCAGCAACGTTTTTTATGACAATCACAAAATTAAGCCCGATTGGAAATCCGATAAAAATTGATTTAAAACCCGAAACCAAAGAATTTATCGAAAAAGAGGTATATTCAATTGTTTCGGAATATTCCAAATGGCGTAACAATGCTCCCGAATTTAAACTTATCCCAGGGTTTGATGTTGTTGTCAACAACCGCAATGTTCAAGTGTTTGACAATTCGTTAGGCGGTGTTTCTGTGTCTTACAAAGTCAACAATACCCTTGATTTTGAACAGTCAGACATCGAATTTAACATTACCCGAAAAG
>DAOMPZ010000116.1:0-8021 GCA_035445045.1 Crocinitomicaceae bacterium
CCACAAAACCTTTGGCGTTGGCATTTTCACAATACTCGTCTAACCAACGTACGATTTGGAAATTAACCCTTTCTACCTGCACGTTTTAGAAAAGTATAGATAATTTAAACAATAATTGCGATTGATGCGCTGCATTATTCAAGTAATCTCTTCCGCTTGTACTTGAAGAATTTGGTGTGTAAAACGCTCTTTTATCTTCTTTTGGATTATAATACAAGGGCGTAAATCCATAATAATAACCAACTTCCAAAGCCAAGCACGTTGCGCCTGCAAAATTCCATTCTGCGCCACCTGCCAAGCCAACTGAACCTTTATAAAATACCATGTCATTACCCGAATTTAACTTCATACCTGTATTTTCTGCTTGTTCTTGCACAAGTGGCAATGCTAATGGATCGATAGCTGTGCCGATGTCATTCGATTTAGAAGAAAGTAAGAAGTTATTGCGCAAACCAAATTTCCCGAAATATCTGAAATATCCGATGTAATTTGTTCTGAAAATTAACATTGCTGGAAGCGTTAAACCAATCGTTTGTTGTTTTCTTTTTTCCAACTTAAAAATGCTGTGCGTCGTTGGTTTGTCTTCCTTGTTTCGAAATATTTTAGTATCGTTATAATCATAAAATAGAGGAATATTTGGCGTGTATTTCAAATTATCAAAGTCAAATTCAAGACCTGTTGCTAAGCCGATATTGTTGTTAAAACCGATATTTACAATTGCTCCAACGGATAAATTTGCTGTTGCGCCGTCAACTTTGAAATTTTTTGTATTGCTTTTTTGAAAATTGACACCCGTTCCAAAAACCAAGCCTGCTTGTACCTTTCGGTCTGCCGCCTCTTGTGCAAATACACCGATTGTTAATGAAACAGCGAATAAAGAATATACAATTTTTCTCATGATATGAATTATTAGATTAATTTTGGGCAAATGTACTCAATTCTATGAAAAAGAACATATTTCTGTATTTAATTATTTGTTTACCGCTGTTTTACAGTTGCAATCAGTCTAATTTAGATGTTGACATTAGCAAACAGACGTTGCAACTGAATTTTCACAATTTGGACAGCGTTGAGTTTAATGAAAAAAGTATCGAGCAGTTAAAATCGCACATTCTCAAAAGCGATTACAAGCATGATGAGATTATTAATTATCAATTTAATTACTGTTTGAGCGTTGGGAATATTAGCGATGATTCGTCTTATATTAGTTTGAAAAAATTTACCGAAGACCCTTATTTTAAGCGTGTTTATACGGCAATTAGTCAGCAATTATATGCGGATTTACCTGCGTTTAATAAGTCCATTTTAGACGGTTTCAAGCGATTGAAAGTACATAACGACACTTTTAAAGTTCCGCAACGAATAATTTACATTAATTCGGCTTTTTCGAGTAGTGTTTTTTCGACCGAACACGAAATTGGTGTTAGTTTAGAGCGTTATTTGCCTGATACCGCAAAAGTTATTCAAGAATTGCCGTCCGAGCCGTTTTATGATTGGGTTAAAAAGAAATTTGACAAACGTTATTTGGTTCGAGATGTGTTTTTAGGCTGGATTACTACACACCTTGTGTCTGTTGATGGCGGAACAATGGCGGACAAAATGATACAATACGGAAAAGCACTTTATTTTACCAAAGCGGCTTTGCCGAATGAAAAAGATGCCGTAATTTTGCGCTATGATAACGAGCAATATAAGTGGGCGAGAGAGAATGAATTTAATTTTTGGGATTATTTGGTGCGACAAAAATTGTTATACACCACCAACGAACGTGACCAATCGAATGTCTTAAATGACGGTCCAAGTACGGCAGGTTTGCCCGAAACAGGCCCTGACAGAATGGGACAGTTTTTAGGGTATCAAATCGTTTTGAATTACATGAAAGAACACCCAAAAACAACTTTAACAGAATTAATTAATCGTTCGACAACGGACATTTTAAAAGAATACAACATAAAATGAGTAACGAAAAAATAAAAAAAACATCTGCCATTAAAGTCAATGTCGGATTGAATGAAAATAACATTCCTGTTCGCATGATGTGGTCTGCGGACGATGCGGAAATTGAAAACCAAGAGGTAAAAGCGATGTTTCTGTCTTTTTGGGACGCTAAAGAACAAAATACGCTCAAAATGGATTTATGGACGGAGGAAATGTCGGTGGAAGAAATGAAACAATTTATGCACCAAACTTTACTCACGTTAGCCGATAATTTTGAAAGAGCAACAGGCGAAAGAAATATTTCCGAGGATTTACGTGATTATTGTTTCCACTTTGCGGAAAAGATGAAAATTATGCCTGAATAAGGAGGCTTTGTAATAAAGGACGGTATAAATCTACCTCTAAGGGCAAGAGATTAATTCTTTTCAACCATTTTTTTTGCTTACTTTGATTTGAAATAAAGTTAATTTTAACTTTTTATGCTAACTTTGTCTGCATAAGACTTAATTATATACTAACAATTTTATTAAAACAAGAAAGAAAATATTATGACTTCTACACTTTTAAACTACTTAAAAAAAGGACTTATTATTGTCCTTGTTTCAATATTTTATTCGTCACTCGCAAGTGCGCAAGCTAGTATTTCGTCTGACTACAAAATATGGAAACAAACTCAAAATAAAGAGAAAATCATTTCTCATATCGGAACAACAAAAGTAAAAGGAGCGACACCGACAAAAGTGAAAATGACCATTGAAGCAACGCCCAAAGACGTTGTTGAAGCCATTACAAATTTTGACAAATATCACTTATGGATTCCTTATTGCACAAAAAGCAACTTTGTAGAAAAAGTCAATAAAAATGAAAATTATGCATATTTATACATAGATGCGCCAATGGTTTCTGACAGGGATGTATATATATTTAGCACTATTATTAAAAAAAGTGAAAATTCGTATGAAGTAATAATTGAAGACAAAGCTGATTATAAACCCGAAAAGAAAGGTGTTGTTCGTATTCCTCATCTTTATAGTCATTATTATATTTCGGGTAATGACAACGGCTCTACGCAAGTTACACAATTTAGCGAAACTGCACTTGGAGGTAGTATTCCAGATTTTTTAATAGATTGGTCGAATAAAAGTCAGCCATTTGAAACAACAAAAACGTTGCGTGAAGGCATTATAAATAATAAATTTAAAAAATAAAACTAACATTTAAAAAAAAATGAAAATAGCAGTAACAGGAGGATCAGGACAAATTGGAGTTCCTTTGATAACAGAACTTATAAAACAAGGACATTCCGTAAGAGCATTAATTCACAATAGGAATAAAGGGTTGGAAAATTTACCTATAGAATTTGTTAACGGGAATACACTTAATCCAACGGATTGCGACAATTTATGCAAAGAAATGGACGCTGTTTTTCACTTAGCTGCAATCGTTTCAATTAATGGCGACCCAGACGGAAAGGTAATGAATATTAACGTAAACGGAACAAAAAATATGCTTGATGCTTGTGTAAAACACAAGATTCAAAAAATGGTGCATTTCAGTTCTATTCACGCTTACGACACGCAACCAACGAACGAACCATTAGACGAAACACGTGCATTTGCAGGAGAAAATGCTTTTCCTTACGAACGTTCAAAAGCAACTGCTCAAAAAATGGTACACGAATACGCTACAAAACACAACCTCAATGTGTCAATTATTAATCCCACAGGTGTATTAGGTTTTCCTGATTATTTACCATCAATAAAAGGAAAATTATTGATTGATTTTTACAATGGTAAAATTCCCGTCCTTGTACCTGGTGGTTTTGATTGGGTGGACGTTCGAGATGTTGTTAAAACTGCGATTTCGGCACTTCATAACGGAAAAGCGGGTGAAAGTTACTTAACAAGCGGAAAGTATTATTCCGTGAAAGACTTTGCGGCAATAATTAGTAAAATAACGGGTAAAAAAACACCTAAAACTGTTGCCCCATTGTGGTTATTAAATTTGTCCTTGCCGTTTATCTCATTGTATGGAAAAGTGACAAAAACAGAACCTTTGTACACCAGTGAAAGTTTAAAATCATTAATTGAAGGAAACAAAACTATCAATAACCAAAAAGCACAAGAACAATTAGGTCACACCGTTCGACCAATTGAAGAAACGCTAACAGATTCTTATGCGTGGTTAAAAGAAAATAACTTTATTAAATAAAACGATGACCGAACAATTTTTTAATTCATTTATAGCAATTTGGATTGCTACTGCTGTAATAACCTTGGTTGTTTTGCTAAAAGTAACCGCACCTTACGGACGACACACGAAAACCACTTGGGGTTGGCTAATTGACAACAGACTTGGTTGGTTTATGATGGAGTTTTTCGTTTTAGTGGTGTTTTATTGGTTTCTATATACAGGCACAAATGTCTTTTCGTTGACAAGTGGTATAATTGCATCATTATTTACTTTACATTACTTTAATAGAAGTATTATTTTTCCACTACGCATAAAAACAAACGGTAAAAAAATGCCTATTGTTATTATGTTTTCTGGAATGAGTTTTAATTTAGTGAATGGCTTTTTGTTGGGTTATTATTTGGTAAATTTTGCAACCTACACAACAGATTGGTTGACTAGTCCACAATTTATTATTGGTACAATTTTATTTTTTACAGGAATGTTTATCAATCTTCAATCTGATAATATTTTAATAAATCTTCGTAAACCAAACGAAACAGACTACAAAATTCCACAAAAAGGCTTATTTCGTTTGGTTAGTTGTCCCAATTTATTTGGTGAAATATTAGAATGGTTTGGGTTTGCAATTCTAATGTGGAATTTACCAGGTTTAGCTTTTTTTATATGGACAGTTGCTAATTTATTACCTCGTGCATTGGCACATCACAAATGGTATTTAGACAAATTCCCAGACTATCCCAAAGAAAGAAAAGCCGTTTTTCCTTACATTTTGTAAATCATTAAAAAACAATCTTCACAAAGCGATAACGATTGCGTTTGTTGAACGTCAAAATGTGCGTGTTGTAGTACAAATCTTGCTCGTACAAACGAGGAACAAATAAATTTTCGATGTCATCTTTGTCAAACAAAGCACGTCGTTTGTACAAGCCTGTTTTGATATCTAAATCGACTAATGCGGTACAAAATTTATTGATGTTCAACGTGAAATTTTGCAGGTTTTGTGTTTGATTAAAATCTCCCGAAACGAAGTAATTACTAATGTTGTCGTTAAACATCAAATACAAATGTCCGTCTGCACTGATGTGTTGCGAAAAGGAACTGTAAAATCCATTGTCGTCTTTGGAAATCTGATATTTCGGAACGACCACTGAATAATCTTTGACAAGTTGCGCATCGTACTTCATTAGCGTGATGTTGTTGTAATTGTAAACCGTATAACTATTCATATAACGCCCTGTATTATAGGTTCGTATATCACTCCAACTTTCTTCCAACGTCAACAAACGACTACTGTCTTGCAAGGTGTATAAATCACGAATTTTGTTTCTGAAAAGTGCCAAATTATATGGTCTGTTGCGTGCCGTTTCTTTGTCGTACAACTTTTTTTCTTTGACCGTCAATTTAGCGATGAGTTCATTTTTGTCAAACAAAAGTTCGGAACGCTCGTTTAAAGAATCTGTTTTAGTAAAATAATCATAAAAAATAACGCCAATAGCACCCTCGTTTGGTCGCCATTTTCCAATAGTGTTGTATTGGTAGGCTATTGTCAAAATGCTGTCGTTGTTGGCAATTATCGTCGGGTTGAAAAATGATAACTCGCCTTTTTCCAACTGTTTGTGTTCACTGCTTGCGTTGAGTGAATTTTTGTACAAATCAAGTGCGTTGTATTTTAATTTGGAATTGGACGGTGTTTGATACCCTTGCATCAAAGTCAATACCGTTCCATTGTTGGTTATTTTTATATTTTCCAAAGACATTCGGGACAAATAATATTCTGTTTTGATGCGTTCTTCTTTGAGTTTTACAAGATTGTGGTCGTAGATTGTTGTGACCAATTCGGGAAATTCAAAAACGTTGGAATGATTAAAAAGATCCGAATCGACACAAACTTTCGATTGGGCGATGTGTTGATGTAATATTGAATTTCTTTCGAACTCAAACCACCTTTAATTTCTTGCTCTTTCAACAAAATTGGACTTCCCTCCGCTTGACATTGTTCATTGATTTTTTGTACATAAAGTTTACTGCCAAGCGCACTTTCTTCCGAAAAAAATAATTGTAATTGGTCGTCTAAAATGTAAATATCTTCAATGCGATTGAGGGCGTTAGCAGTGCGTGGCGAAATGGCATTTTCATGTTTTAACACACCATGATTGAAGTAAAGCAAACGTAAATCTTTAAACGAACTCCCAACCGAAGTCACGATGTAATACGAATTTTGGTCTTTGGGCAAAGTCTTTAAAACGTTGCAGTTATACTTGATTTCATCGCTCCACGTTTGGTCTGTCTGTGCCAAAACAGGAATGACAAAACTTATGAAAAGAATAAAAGTGAACACAAATTTCATTTGTAACTGCGTTTTTATTTTGTGCTAAATTACGGATTTTTTTCAGACTGAAAGATAAAAGAACAAAGACAAAAGACAGAATTTAGAAATTCCGAAAATTAAATCAGTTGAAGAATAAGCACAAGTCTTTCTTTTGTTTCAAGAGGTACGTCGTCTGTGCTTTCATATCTTACATAATAGGTAAAGGGAAATTTAGTAATTTCATATCGTTTTTTAATAGCTAACAAATCTTTTATCGGAATGGATAATTTCCCGAAATGCTCTTTGGTCTCTGCGTGAGGCAGTTGTTGTTTTATTTCTGCAAATACATTTAATTTATGTAGGCAATCAATACAAGGAGTGTCGCTAAAATATCTAACCGTAATTAAGTCGCTCTCTTTTAGGTCTGATTTTTTGATTTTAAGTGTCAAATCCTTTGAATTTTCATCGAATTTTGCAACAAGTTCATCATTGATATAAACATGCCAATAATTAATCGTATCACAAAATCCATTAAAGGAAACCAAGAAAAATGTAAATAAAATTGCCAATCGTTTCATGTGCTTTTTTTAAGGTATCAATGTGTTTAAGAACGATGAAAAGGGGTTTTTTATTATTGAAAACGGAATTTAAAACTTACCCTAAACTTTAAATTCAATGACGGATTTAAGTTTCCTCCGTTCACTTCGTGGCTGCCTTCGGCGGTGGATGAGGATTAAAGAGGAGGACAATTATATCTTATTGATAGTCAATTTAAATAAAACAAATCCTCCCCCTTTATCCCTGCGCTACCGCTTGGTCTTCAAAAGCTGTGCTTTTTCTCCTCACAAAGGGGGAAATTCACGTTTTCGTCTTTAAATTCAACGATAATCATAACATCTTCAACTCATTCAACTGCCCCATTGCCTTGCTCATCGTGGAAATTCCCGAAAAAGTAATTTTTAATCGTCCGTCTTTATCGCTGATTTTACACTGTTCGGGGTGTGACATAACGTATTGCAAAATGTGTTGGAATTGTGCTGTGTCATAGAATTTCGATTGCGGATTGTCCACAAACGTACAAATCATTTTGTTCATCTTGACAATGATTTTTTCAATTGCCAACGACTCTGCCAACCAACGCAACTCAAAGGATTTGAACAATTCTTCCACCTGTTTTGGAATTACACCAAAGCGGTCTTCTAATTCTTTTTGAAATTTACCCAAATCGTCCGCTGATTTTAAATTATCCAACTGTTGGTACAAACTCAAACGCTCGTTGACGTTGTTAACATACGTGGTCGGAATGCGAATTTCCAAATCGGTTTCAATCACACATTCTTTGACAAAAATCTGAAAACTATCCGTATTGCGTGTGTCAAATAATTCTTTAAATTCACTTTCTCGCAATTCTTCAATCGCTTCGTTCAGAATTTTTTGGTACATTTCAAAGCCAATATCCGTAATAAATCCGCTTTGTTCGCCACCTAACAAGTTTCCTGCACCCCGAATATCCAAATCTTTCATGGCAATATTGAAACCTGCACCCAAATCCGAAAATTGAACCAACGCCTCTAAACGT
>DAOMPZ010000117.1:0-7881 GCA_035445045.1 Crocinitomicaceae bacterium
ATCGTAACATTTGACGGCATTATTCATAACGGCGAAAGTTGGGATTTTGCTATTTTTGAGAACGGAATTACAGATGATTTTTTGGAATTAGCCTTTGTCGAAGTTAGCTCGGACGGCGAACATTATTTTCGTTTTCCTGCCCATACAGAAGTACAAAACACGACACAAATTGACGGTTTCGGGTCGATAGATTGTCGTTATATCAATAATTTTGCAGGCAAATACCGTAATACATTCGGAACGCCTTTTAATTTAGACGACCTTCCCGACACGAATTTATTGGACAAAAATGCCGTTCGCTATGTGAAAATTATAGATGTCGTTGGGACGATAAATGCCAATTATGCTACACAAGATGTTTTTGGAAATACCGTAAACGACCCATTTCCAACGCCATTTTACTCTTCGGGATTTGATTTGACAGGTGTTGGAGCAATACACTTTACAGAACAATTAAGCATAAGTGAAAACGTTAAAAACACTACGCTTTGGAATGTTTATCCAACTGTTTTTTCTGATGAAATAACAATTGTGGCGCAAAGTGAATTTAATTACACCATTAGCACCATCAGTGGCGAAATTATTCAAAACGGAATCGGTTTTCCGAATAATAACACATTGCAATTAAACAATTTAGCACAAGGAATGTATCTTTTAACACTCCAAACGAGTGAAAGTATTCAAGTTTTGAGAGTGATAAAGGGAGAATAATTAATTGCGCTGACTTCGACTCCGCTCAGTCAGCGCAGTTAATGAGAAATTTATTTCTTAAAATTCGGAGCAACGATTAAATCTTTCGTTCCGTGTCCCCAAGAATAGAAACCTTCGCCTGATTTAACGCCTTTTTTTCCTGCTGTTACCATGTTTACCAACAACGGACACGGTGCATATTTTGGATTTCCGAAACCGTCATGTAATACTTCTAAAATTGCTAAACAAACGTCCAAACCGATAAAGTCTGCTAATTGCAACGGCCCCATTGGGTGAGCCATTCCAAGTTTCATTACGGTATCAATTTCTTCAACGCCTGCAACGCTTTCATACAACGAATAAATCGCTTCGTTAATCATCGGCATTAAAATTCTGTTCGCAATAAACCCAGGGTAATCATTGACTTCCACAGGAACTTTATTCAACTTACGTGACAAATCCATAATCGTGTTTGTCACTTCGTCTGTTGTCGAATATCCACGAATAATTTCCACCAATTTCATCACAGGAACAGGATTCATAAAGTGCATTCCAATGACTTTTTCAGGACGATTTGTTACCGATGCAATTTTTGTAATTGAGATAGACGATGTGTTTGATGCCAAAATAACATTGCTATCCGTCAATTCGTCTAACTGTTTGAAAATCTTTAATTTCAAATCAATATTTTCGGTTGCTGCCTCGACTACTAATTCCACATTTTTAACACCTTCTTCCACCGAAGTAAACGTCGTCAAATTGTTTAAAGTTGCTGTTTTTTCGTTTTCTGTCAACGAACCTTTTGCTACTTGTCTATCTAAATTCTTTGTGATTGTTGCGATACCACGTTTCAACGCATCTTCCGAAATATCTATCAACGACACGTTAAACCCAAATTGTGCAAACGTATGGGCAATTCCATTTCCCATTGTTCCCGAACCTATAACTGCTACGTTTTTCATTGTTTTGTTTGTTTTAATTAAAAAATGATTTCAAAGATACGTATTTCAACATAAATATCGTGAAACAAGAAATTTTGATTTAGACAAAAAGACATAAGATGAAAGACAAAAGACTCATTTTTCGGTCTTTTGTCTAATTTTGAAGTTCTTTTCGCCTGTAATTAATTTGTGCCACAGCCATTATCAATGCTCCGCCGAATAACAAACCTGCTGCAACTAACAGCAATTCATTACCATACGGAATAACCGTGAAAGAGAATGAGCCAAAACCTTGAAGCGCAAGAATTAATTCATTTAAAATAACACCAATCAAAAATATAAATGCGCCTATTTTTTCGGGTAAATTCGTCGCCATAAACTTGTTATAAAACATAAACCCGATGATAAACAAAGTGTAACCGCCTAACAAAATCAAGTGTAAATACGCAATGACAATCGACCTAAATCCAAACACTAACTGGTTTAAGTCAGGAATGACAGAAGCTGTTTGCAACGTAAATTTCAGCGTAATCGAAATAACAGAAGCGTAGAAGAAAATGCTAATCCACTTCGGTTCAACGTGCGAGAGTTTCATCTTTGAGAAACATTTGTACAAAAACGAAATCCATGCGCCAAACTCTAAAAATATTGCCAAAACAGCAATAATATACAACCAAAGTGGTAATCCTGCCCATAAAATGGAAAGCAAATACGTTGGAACAACTGCTATCGCAAACAATTTCAAGTAACGGCTCAACGACGGCAAATCGGGTAACATCGTCACAACCAACGCCATCATCCCAAAGAAAAACCAACCGTTATACTGAAAGTGCAAATAAAAATACAACGAGGCGATTTGATAATTATGATGTAACGTTTTAGCCATCATCACATACGCCAACATAAATGGCCCTGCGGAAGACAAAATATTACAGAAAAGCCCAATGATTGCCCACCGTCTAAAACGTATCTTTCGGGCGTATTTATTGACATCTCGCACGGAAAAAACAGTGAAAACGACCACAAAAACAATCGACAACGTAGAGAATGTAAGTGAGAATGCACCGTAACCTTGTATCGTAAACGTGACGAGCATACAGAGTGAAATAAACCAATTAACAGCAATGAGTATCGGATATTTTTTCTTCTTTTCTATGGGTAAATAATTCCACAAAATAAACGCCAATCCCGTGAACAAAACGTGACTAACCCAGCCTGTAAATGCAAAATGCGAATGTGCGTGCAATAAGTTTTTTTGCTCCAAAAAAGGCAAACTAAACAAGATTTTATACCGCATCCTAAAACCATACAACGCAACGATTGTCAAACTGACCAATCCCCAAACGAACCAATTTCGCAACACTCTTGATTTGGTATTGCTCATTACTGGTGCTTCCATACTAATAAAATAATTTTCGATTAATAATTTCTACTTTGTTTTCTTCTTTCATGCGTACCAATGTACGAATAACTGTTTCTACACGCAAACCTGTATAATTGGCAATTTGTTGGCGTGTCAAAGGTATTTCTATTCGTTTAGCTACATCTTTTTTAGGGTAATTTACTTCCAAAAAGCTTACAATTTTCTCTTCTGGAATGGGATTTACCCAAATTTTAAATAGCGACGACTGATAATGAACTTGTTCTGCAAATACCCGAATAAGCACATTGGGCATATCAGGATAATCTCTAAAAATATTCATCAATTTATCTTTCGTAATAATAACAATCACACTATCTTTAACTGCTCTTGCTGAATTAGAATAGGGTTTTTCCAAAAATAATGACGGTTCGCCAAAACTTTTACCCTCTGTCAACAATCCTTGAATGAGTTCTTTTCCGTCCGTATTGGAGCAAAAGAGTATTACTTCGCCCTCAATAACCTGATAAAAAAAACGTGGCATTGTTCCCTCTTCAAAAATAAGTTCGTCTTTTGCTACTTTTTTAGCAACACCACCGTAAGCTCTAAGTATGTTATAATCTATATTCACTTGCTCTCAATGCTTATTTTTGAATGTTAAATTTCGCTATTAACGATAATTTCATACAAATATAAACATTAAAAGTTAGTTGCAAGGTTTTTTGTTAAAATAAAATTTAACACGGTCTAAGAAGATGACTCTTTTTTACGTTTTTCTTCGCTAAACTATAACACGGCAACTGAAATCCCAATCCGCCCGTACCTGTAAACGTGTCATACGGTCGTGAATGCCACGGGTCGGGTTGATGTGTATATTGCAATTCGGCAAAGAAATAAAAATATTTGTACACATGAAAATTCAAACCTGCTTTGAGCGCAAAAAGAGAATTAATAACACGCTCACCTACTCGCTCATTCGTTTCGATAATTGATGCACCCACTTGAACACCGATATATGGGTCAAAGCGTTTCATGGGAAAATAGCGCATAAATCCAGCTTGAATAACGGTATTATTTTTCAAATAGCCAGGTTTCTTTTGTGCGCCAATGTATTGGAAAATATCGCCCCGAAAACTGTATTTGTCATCAAAATAATAGTTGCCGTAACCACCCAAATAAATGTTTAACCCTGAAACATTTAGCTGCTGAACAGGATAAATACTTGCCGTTGCTTGCAATAACCCTTGACGTTCGCCATTTTCAACAACTTGCGCCTTAGCTGTGTTTACGCCTATAAAAAGCGCAACAATAAAAACGATTATTTCTTTTTTGAACCCCATAAATCCGCAATTTTATAGTTAAACGATAAGCTCGTCAAAAGATGACCTTCCAACGAACCGCCTTTGTGTTTTTCAAATTCAACAACCCCATGGTGAACGTGCGCATGAACATCTTGTCCCAAATGTATCATGTACTGGCTGGACAAAGAAATATCCAAACGTTGTGTCAAATTAAAATGAACGCCCAAACCTGCTTGCACCGCACTACTCCACCGTTTAGCAGCATTAGAACGATTGGCTAACTCAAACTGATTGGTATAATCAAAACAATGACCTGCAACGGCATACGGCTGAACTTTCATATTTTGTTTTTTAAACCAATAAAACATTACGCTCCAACCAATGTGCAAATCGTTTCTGCGAGTGTATTTATTGGTCGCTGGCAAATAATCCAAAAACCACTCGGTGTTGATACGGTCAGTAAGTTGCAAACGAAATTGCCCACCTGCTCCAATCGAAAGATTTTCGCCACTTCCATTAAACGCACTCAGCGTTGAACGCAAGCCAACTGAAAAAATTCCTCCGCTATTTTCTTTGATTTTCAACTCTTGTGCTTGAGCCGAAAAAGCAAGGAATATTAAAATAAAAATGCTGTGTTTCATACGTTTAAAATTTTAAGCTGTGAAACCTTCCCCCTTTGGAGAGGGGGAGGATTTACGTTTATTAAAAAAATAATTGATTATCAACAATGTACAATTATCCTCCTCCTTACCGCCGAAGGCAGCACCACAGGTAATCCTCCTCTAAAGGAGGAAACTGAACCGTCTTCGAGTTTAGATTTACGATAAGTTTTCGGTCTTAACTTTACATTCTGTACTCTTAACTCTGTTTCTTATTTTTTGTTTCATTAATTAATTTATCAAAATCACTTTCATAGTTTTTGTCTTGTATCACTCTGAATTTTTCGTATTCTGTTTCGGCTTTGAGTTTGGCTTCGAGCATTGTTACTTTTCCTTTGTCGGTCAAAATTGGATAATTGTCTGAACCTTGATTATTCCTAATTTTCTTGATTTCTTGATTTTTGTTCATAACTGTTTATTATTATGAACTCTTTTGAATTGAAGACTTTTTGCGCCAAAGTTTATCAACAATCCTATCTCCAAATTATAGGCTTCCACGTAATTCATCGCCTGTGCCAAATGCACATCTTCTAAATTTATTAAAGCCTTTATTTCAACCATAATAGTGTTTTCTACAAAAAAATCGACCCGCCTTGTCCCAACATCATAACCTTTATAATGTAAAGGCATTTCGTGTTCTCTACTGAAATTTATGTTTTGTAGTTGCATTTCAATTGCCAATGCCCTTTGATACACAACTTCTTGAAACCCATTACCCAAATGCTTATGAACTTCCATTGCACAGCCAATTATTTTATGAGTTAATTCTTGGTGTTTCATAATCAAGCAATCTTATAATCGAATAAATCAAGGTTCAGACAATGTTCGTAAGCGTCAAAATAATCCTGTCCGAAGTTTTTACCTTGTTTCAGCCGTTCATCGTCCATTACAAAACCCTTGATGATAAATTCATTCAAAGTCTGCGTTGCCCACTTTCTAAATTCAGTTGCCTGTATGGAGTTAACTCTATAACCAACAGCTAAAACTGCTTCTAAACGGTAGAACTCAACAATTCTCGTAACACTTCGCCCGCCTTCTTCCTGAACTATTTCCATTTTGGAAACAGTTGCATTTTCTTTCAATTCTTCGGTTTCAAAAATATTTTTCAAATGTTTACTCACAGCTGGAACACCCACAGCAAACAACTCTGCCATAGATTTTTGTGTAAGCCAAAATGTGCCGTTCTGAAAATAAACCGAAACATCTTGTTGTTGCACCGTACTGTTAAAGAGTAAAATATTTTTAGGTTTCATTGTTGTTTTTTGGTTTAAAAATTCATTTATCCACCACCGAAAGCAGCCACGAAGTGAACGGGGGAAACTAAATCCGTTTTCGAGCGAAATTCACACTATGTTAAAAATCATGACTTTAAGACATTACGACCGTCATAACGTCTTAAAGTCATAATATCATAATGTCTGCTTAAATGCCAAACTTCTGCATAACGCTATCGCTAATCCCTGTCGAAGAATAACCTCCGTCATGGAAAAGATTTTGCATCGTAACCATGCGTGTCAAATCCGAGAACAAAGTGATACAATAGTTGGCACAATCTTCTGCCGAGGCATTTCCAAGTGGCGAAATTGCATCAGCAAAGTCGAAGAAATCGCCGAAACCTTTAATTCCTGAACCTGCGGTTGTTTTTGTTGGCGACTGCGAAACGGTGTTAATTCTAACTTTTTTCTCAACGCCATAATGATAACCAAAACTACGTGCAATAGACTCCAAAAGTGCTTTAATATCAGCCATATCCGTATAAAAAGGATAAGTTCTTTGCGCTGCGGCATACGTCAACGCAACAACACTTCCCCACTCGTTGATAGCGTCTAATTTTTTCGCTACTGCCAACATTTTGTGCAACGTCATTGCCGAAACGTCAATTCCTTTTTCAAAATAATCGTAATTTAATTCCGAATAAGGAATGTTTTTACGAATGTTTACACTCATTCCGATAGAGTGCAAAACAAAATCAATTTTTCCGCCCAAATGCGCTTGTGCCTGCGTGTATAAATTCTCCAAATCTTCGACACTTGTAGCATCAGCAGGAATGACAATTGAATTTGTTTTTTCCGCTAATTCGTTAATTTTTCCCATTCGCATCGCAATCGGAGCGTTTGTCAAAACAAATGTTGCGCCCTCTGCGTGTGCTTTTTCGGCTACTTTCCAAGCGATTGAATTTTCGTCCAATGCACCTGTGATAATTCCTCTTTTTCCTTTTAATAATCCGTACGACATAAGTTATGTTTTTTAATTTACCACATGACAAAATAATTTTACCACATAGAAACATAGTATATTACATAGGTTTAAAGAAAATAATAGCTACACATAGTGTTTGTCTAAGACAAACGTCTATTGTTTCACTATACAATCCTTTTAATAAACTATAAAAACCTATGTATCTATGTGGTTTAAAAAATGTCTTGTAGTTATGTGTTTAATACAAAAGTACAAAATTTGTTGGCGTTACGACTTTTTGCAAACATTTTTTCCGTACCTTTGAATATAAATATTTGTTTTACCTTAAAAGAAAGTCATGCGAACGTTGTTATTTTTTGTATTCTTGATTAGTTCTCAAATAGGTTTTGGGCAGGAAAATTTGGGCAATATTAAAGGAACTGTTACAGATAAAAAAGGTAAGCCTGTGGATTTTGCAGTAGTTAGAGTGAAAGACAGCCTTAAATTTATAGCATACGATATGACAGACGATGACGGTATTTTTGAAATTAAAGGACTTCCTGAGGGAACATACTCAATTTGGTTTGAAAGTGATTTCTCTTCTGAAACAATCCTTGAAAATGTAAAAATCAGAAAAGACTCTACACAAGTGATAAATATTACACTTTCTGAAATTGAATTTTATGGCTGTCCGATGGGTCGTCCACTGCCGAAACTCATAGATATGAACGGACGTTTTAATGGAACTATCA
>DAOMPZ010000118.1:0-7784 GCA_035445045.1 Crocinitomicaceae bacterium
TTGCGTTCTGTTCCGTCTGACATAGGAAGTGGTTTTGTGCCTTTCCATGCTAATTCTAACATCGAACCGTACGAATCTGGCGTTGGCCCTGAAATTGTTCCCGACCCCATTAAATCGCCACAACGCACGTTACAACCATTAACGGTATGATGTGCTAATTGTTGGCTCATGTTCCAATACATATATTTAAAGTTCGACTGGCAAACTAAGTTTTCTTCGCCATTTTCGGGCTGTATGAGAACTTGTAAATTAATATCATACGACTTTTGACCGTCAAATTTCAAGTAAGACAATACTTCGGGTTCTTGTGTTGGACCTTCTAATTTGTACGGTTGCAATGCGTCCATCGTCACAATCCAAGGCGACATAGCAGAAGCAAAATTCTTTGACAAAAATGGACCTAACGGAATGTATTCCCACGTCTGAATGTCACGTGCCGACCAATCGTTAAACAATGCCATTCCGAAAATATAATCTTCGGCTTCGTTGGGCGAAATACGTTCGCCTAACGGTTTTCCGTCAAAGGTTATAAAAGCAGTTTCCAATTCAAAATCAAGGCGTTGACACGCTGCGTAAATTGGGTCTGCATTTGGATCGGGTTTGATTTGACCTTTTGGTCTGCGGATAGGCTCATTCAAAATAATTGAACTTGCACGACCGTGATAACCGACAGGTAACCACAACCAATTAGGTAAAAGTGCATTGTTTGGGTCACGGAACATCGTGCCGACATTCGTAGCGTGTTCACGTGAAGAATAAAAATCGGTGTAATCGCCAATTTGAACAGGCAACGACATCGTTATTTTGTTTACGGGAATTAAAATTTGGTCAACGTGATGTTGGTTTTTTTGCAAATCTTGAAACTCGGCATTAAACAATTTAGAAAGACGTTCACGCAAGGCACTCACCGCTTTTTTGCCGTGTTTCATCATTGGATTGAGATAATCCGTATCGAAATCCGAAAGAGAGAAATTCAAATTTTCCAAGTAACCCAAAATGAAAAGTGCTTTTAAGTCGATGCAAAAATCGCCAATTCGAGAAGAAACACGTTTCGTTCCGTCAAGTTCGATAATTCCAAATGGTAAATTCTGAATAGGGAAATCGCTGTTTTTTTCGACGTTTACCCACGATTTTAAATTCGGGTTGTTGGCAGGAATTTGAGTTGTATTCATGTCTTTTTATTTTTTGATGTTTTTAATTTCTGTATTTACTTTCAATAATTTTTAATCCTAAATCGGAAACGTGTTTTAATTCTTCGTTGGTTGTTGCTTGCTCAATGACGAATTTATATTTTCCGATTTGTGGAAATTTACGCTTTGCAAAAATCATTTCACTTTCTACCAACGAACCCGATTTTTTGCCGAGCCATTCGCCCATATCATTAGACACAAAAAATTGATGTGCCTCTTTCTTTTGTTGACTTTTGTCGGGCAAGGTTGAATGCAGGTAAATCCACGCATTGTTAAAATCATAATCTGTATTCACACGGAAAAAGAAAATGATGTCGTAAACCTTGCTTGTGTCGGTAATGTCCACGTGAAACGTTTTTAAATCCGAGGCTTTCCAAACGCTATTTTTAAAACTGTAAACTTTGGAATAGTACGGCTGTTTCTCGCACGAAAGCAAGAAAAAAAACAGTGCAAAAATTCCGTATTTAGCTATTTGACGCATCGTTATTTCCTTTATTCGGGTTTGGTTTTCTGTTTCTGTTGTGACGGAATTTCTTCTTTTTGTTTTCCGAAGATTGATTTTCAGCATTTTGCTCGCCAGTTTGCTGTCTTATTTCTGCACTCTTAACTCTTAACTCTGCACTCTTAACTTCGGTCTTTTGTCTTGTATCTTTTGTCTTAGGTCTTCTATCTCTTCCTCGTCTGTTCCCTCTTTCTATCAAAGATTTTGCTAAGCGGTTAAAACTTTCGTCATCTTCCAATTTGGCAAAACCAATTTTTTCCACGACAACTTCCGAAGATGTTTGTAATTCGACTTCGTATTCTTTCAAATCAGCGATAATTTGCCCTTTTTTGTTCAATTGCGCAATTTCATTTACCGATTCGGGAGAAAGCCCAATCAACGCATTCGAGCCACTAACTGCATACCACATGATTTTTTTGAAAATATCCGTTTTGATATGATACGCCTCGCCATTTTCGGTTTTTAAGCGTGTGTTTGGATTTGGAAAACTTTTTAAACCTTCCAAATACATATCCAACTCGTAGTTCAAACAACATTTTAATTTCCCACATTGACCCGCTAATTTTTGCGGATTTAAAGAAAGTTGCTGATAACGTGCTGCCGAAGTTGAAACGGAACGAAAATCTGTCAACCACGTTGTACAACACAATTCACGACCACACGAACCAATACCTCCCAAACGTGATGCCTCTTGTCTTGCTCCGATTTGACGCATTTCAATTTTCACTTTAAAACTATCCGCCATATTTTTAATCAACTGACGGAAATCGACACGTCCTTCAGCGGTGTAATAAAATGTTGCTTTGGTCAAGTCGCCTTGGTATTCAACGTCCGAGATTTTCATTTCTAATTTCAACGCTACAGCCATTTTTCGGCTTTGGTGCATCAATTCGTTTTCACGTTCTTGCCCGATACGCCATTTATCAATGTCTTCTTGTGTGGCTGAACGGTGGATTTTTTTAAATTCCGTAATGTCCGTTCCTTTGTATTTTTTTTCTTGCTGAATTTTGACCAATTCGCCCATGAGCGTAATCACACCGACATCATATCCCGATGTTGCCTCCACAACAACCGTATCACCTGCATTTAATGCCAAGTCTTTTGTATTTCTAAAAAGATGTTTTCTGCCATTTTTAAAACGGACTTCTACCAACTCATATTTTTTTTGCCCTGTCGGCAACGTCATGTTGGCAAGCCAATCCGAAATTTCTAATTTTCCCGGTTTACATCCGCCCGAACCACAACTACCGCTACAACCACCACCTGACGAACCGCCCGAACTACAATTTGTACAACCCATTTATATTTTCTCCTCTTCTACTTGTTAATTTAATAAACCTAATTTGCTCATTACGGTTTTCGGAACTCCTTTTTTATGTAGGTAAATGTTGATTGTTTTCCATTTAAAATAGTTCTCTGACACATACAAATATCCTTTTGGATAATTTGCTGTTCCCCATGAGTTTTTTACCAAGAAATAGTTCTTGCCGTTTTGGTCTTTGTACAACCCGACAATGTGCATTCCGTGGTCGTCTGTGGTTGTTTTATTGTCGTAACCCTCTTGACGTAATTCAGGTGTTATTACCAATTCTTCCACAGGTTCTAAAAACGCATTGGACGTTCGGTCTGCGCCTGCATCTGAAAAATTGCGGTTGTCTTTGCCCGAAACGGTAATCGTACTCAAATCTGCTGGAGCAATCGCAATTCCGTTTTTAAAGCTAAATCCTTTCTCGGAAACGTCTGCGCCCCAAGCGATTGTATAGCCGTTTTTCAATGCCTCAATTACGGTGTTTGTCAAATCGTCCAAAGAAACATTATACGACGTTCCACTCAGCCAATTATCTTGAATTTCCAAAATACACGGTTTATTCAAATCGTGATTGGTAAACGAAGTCAACGAAATGTAATCGTTCAAATTCATATTCAACGACTCGAAATAAGATTTTGGCGTATATTTTTTGCCTTTGTAGGTAAATTCTGTCGGTTCAACACCCAAATACGAATCTAGAATATTACTTACAGTTGTTTTCCATGTGTTTGAAATACCTTTTCCTTTAGAATCTTCAACCGATTTTAAAACGCCTTTCATCACAGCTTCCAACGAATTAAACATTTCTGTATGGTTGTATGTTTGTTGATTTTTCGGAAGACCGATGTAAACTTCGTTTGGAACAATTCCGTATTTTGCCATAACAAACGGAATATCGTGGAAAGCGCCACCTTGTGAAAAGTTTATTTTTCCGTCATAACGCACATATTTATCCGCTTTTGTCTCATACGCTTTGCGCACGATGTACATTTGCGAAAGTGTCGGTACATCTTTCACGCCCATACGCATCAATTCTGATTCGAAGAACGAAATTGCCGAAAAACTCCAGCACGTTCCTGTGTTTCCTTGGCTCAAAACTGGTGTGTTATCCAAATGTTTTACTTCCGTAAACTCATATTTTGACCCTTCGATGTTGGTTACTTTATTTTGTCCAAAAACAGTCGAAACTGTTAATCCTAATACTAAACCTAAAATTTTATAGTTAAATTTCATACCTTGTTATTTTTTTAAAATCCAAAAATTAGAAATTCCTTTGGCAAGAACTTCTTGTTTAACTTGTTCTATTTCTTCCGCTGAATTGGCTTTTCCAATCGCTACACGGTACAATCCATTTACATTGTCAACGACTTCTGCTGAAAGTCCTTGCGCTGACATTTCAGCAACAAAATTTTCCGCATTTGTTTGTATGCTAAAGCAATTCCCTATAAGGTAAAAATTTGCCGTAGCACGCACCGCATTAACCGTTTCCGTTGGTTTAACCTCTTCTTTTTCAATCAATACCGACTGATACGTGTTTCCGTCCACTTCGTACGAATAGCTGTTTTCAGCGTGCGAATTTTTAACTAAACTATCGACATCGTGTAAAACAATCGTGCGTTTTGTGTTTTCGGTAATTTTGGTTGGTTTAAATTCTACGTTGGTCACTTTTTTAAACGGATTAAAATCGTGGACAGATAAAATTCCCGACTGTAAAAAGTCCGTTTTTGTAGGTATCCAAACCGAATAAAAAACAATCGGAAGTAAAGCTGCTGCCGCTACGTAACGTGTCCAGTGTAATTTTTTTGGAACGTTTATTTCGATAATTTTCGGTTCGTGTTCGCTTGCAACCGTTTCGGTTTGTACGCTGTTAAAATCAATGAAATCAATCGTTTGCGTTTCTTCAACGTATGTGTTTTCAGTTTTTTGAACGCTAATTGCCGAAAGTCCATAAGAAGACAAAAGCAGATTGACAAACTTATCTTGTTCAAAACAAATTTGACCTGTATTATCGGTGTATAAATAACCAATGTGTTCTAAACCAACACGTTCACCTGCATTTAGCTTGATTTTCCACGTCGCAACTGTTTGTGCTATTTCCGTCGTTGCCAAGCTATATGACACTTGATTTTCCTGTGAATATGCACCAACGAGCAAGCCGTCACTTGCGAATAATTGCTTGTTAAAAAGAATTGATTTAGACGGAGGAAGTATCTTTCCGCTTTTAAAATCCAACACAGCAGGCACACGCTGACTGATGAAACCACCAAAGTCAGGAACAATGACACACGCGTGTTTGAGAATTAATTGCGCTATTACTTTTTCTAAATTCATTTGACAAAAATACTAAAAATCCAATTAAAATTTTAGTGTACTTGATTTTTTGAAAAACGTTACGGTTTTGGAATACTTTTTATTTTAGAAAATATTTTTATCCGAAAAAGTGTGTGGTATGAATTCTTTTGTGTATGTTTGTCCCTAATAATTTAAAATTTTTAACAATGAAAAAGGTATTATTAGTAGCAGTTGCAGGAGTATTTGTTTTAGGATTGTCATCTTGTAAAAAAGATTGGACATGTAGCTGTACAGTTGGAAGTTCTCCAGCTGGTTCAAAAGCTATTGAAGGCAAAACTAAAAAAGATGCAAAAACTGAGTGTACATCGTATGAAACAACATTAAAACTGGTTGCTCCAAGTATTGTTTGCGAAGTTAAATAATTAAAAAATTAATTTTTAATTAAAAGCCGTTTCAATCTGAAACGGCTTTTTTTATGTTTACTTTATTGATTGTACCCAGTATTCTTTACGCAGTTAAATAATTAGAAAAATTCATCTAACAAAAAAAAGCTCCTAATTTCTTAGGAGCTTTGTTGTCTCACTAGGGCTCGAACCTAGACTCTTCTGAACCAAAATCAGACGTGTTGCCAGTTACACCATGAGACATTTTGAGGTGCAAAGATAGTTAATTTGTGTGTTCGTGCAAGCATTTTGATGAAAAAATATTTCAAAAAAATAAATTTAATTGAAAATCAATTACTTACCTCAACGAGTCCGAGAAATTAATCAAGCCGTTTGTGTTATTTTCAATTGGTAAATTATCCTCTTTATCTTTTTTGTCGGGAAACTTTATTGTTCGCTCCAATTCCTCCGTTGGAATAAATGGTCGGGAAGTCAGCGGAAACAACTCTTGCAACTCGCCACTGTAATAAAACTCGTAGCAAAGTCCACCAAAAGTATAGTTTTTCTCGCCGACTTTAAATTCCGAACCACCTACTTGCGGATTAGCGTTAGGCTTGCTTTTGTGATAACCCAAATTAAACAGCGTTCCCAAAATTTCGGGACGATACGCCAAAGTAAAGCCTTGTTTTTCCCATTGCGATTGATATTGTCGTAACAATAACGCTGTGTATAAATAGGAATAAAAATGGTCGCCACCACGGATTAATCGCTGAATAGTTGGATATTTGTGTGCAGCAATTGTGTCGTTCATCAGGCTCGAAAGTGAGTCGTCAAAATTAATACATTGCTTGTAATAGTCGCCTGGGTAAAATGGACTTTTCGGTTCAAATAAAGTGCGTTCAATGCGTAATGCCGTTTGTTCTAAAATCCCCGTAACGCCATAACCTCTGTTGGTTGGCAAAATAATACGGTTGTATTTATAGGTTAAATTTTTGAAATTTTCACGCGAGGAATTAAACATACGAATTTGCTCGCCAACCAAACACATCACAATCAAACGAGCTTCAACACCTGTAATTTTCGCTACGGAATCAATCGCTTTGCGGTCGGCTTTTACATAGTGACAAAAGTCTTTCCACTCTTTGTAATTAGAAAATGGAAATACAGACAAAACATTTTCATTTTTTTGATTTTCAATTGCTTTTATTTCCTTTTGATAGTCTTTATCTTTCATTAAAAGGAGATTTGTTGCATCTAACATACGTTGTGCAATCGTGACATCTCCGTGTTTTTGATACGCTGTTAAAATAACTTTAGCATTATACGGATAACGCTTTGCTAACACACCAATTTTTTGATACATCATGCGCTCTTGCTTGACTAATTCGGCACTATCAATCTTAAATCCTTGATTGTATTTACCTGCCATTTGGTCAAAATAGCGGTTATTCACATCAATATTCCCTTTCGTATTGGTTAGTTTAAATTTTGATGCCAACGCAACAGCAATCATAAAAAGTGCAAAAACAGCCAATAAATGAATTGATGTTAAGTAGCTTATTTTAAATATTTTCCAAAATTTTTGTTTTCCTGTTTTGCGAGGAACTGTATTTTCACTTTCCATAAATAGAATGATTCTAATTTAAAGTTCAAAAGCAAAAGTAATTTATTTCTTGTAAATTTACAGGAGTGCTAAAAAAATAAAATATTTTTGATTACTTAACGTTTGTGTTTTCGTAAAAAAATCTGTGGAAGTTTGACTGAAATTTTCGATAATTCAAAATAACCCTTACTTTTGCGTTTGATTTTTTGGCAAACAAATTGTAAACCCACTAAAAGAATATCAAAATTAAATTAAAATGAAAAAAGCAATCTATTTCGTTGTTTTGACTACAATTTCGAGTTTTACTTATTCGCAATCATTGCAGTCTGCAAAATTGAAAACCGCATCAGAGCGTTACGACGAGGCAACAAACGAGTATTTGTCATTGATTAAAAATGACCCTCAAAATTTGAATAATTATTTCTTCTTAGCAGAAAATTATTTACTGTCTGAAAAAACGGATTCTGCCGCTTATTATTGGGAAAAAGCATCAACTTTAGACGAG
>DAOMPZ010000119.1:0-7765 GCA_035445045.1 Crocinitomicaceae bacterium
CGTGCCAATGCCAAATGTTGCTTGTAACCAGGTGTGTCTTTCCACCAACCGTCATTGGTGATAACAGCGATAAATTCCGCTCCTTGCTTGCATTGCTCCGAAATAAATTCGCCAAAAATAGATTCGTAACAAATTACAGGGGCAAATTTAATGGTGTTGGTGTGCATAATGCGTGGCGAAAACTCCGTTCCCAACGTTACGGACGTTCCGCCATTTTCAATCGCAAAATTCTGTAAAAACGGAAAAACGCCCACAAATGGAATTTTTTCAACACCTAACACCAATTTGGATTTATGCAAAAACGTAGGCCTGTCCAAATGGTCGATTAACATGGCTGTATTGTAATATTCTTCATAACCTGGGCCATCGTCATACGTTGGCAAAGATGCTACCGAACGCTTTTCATAATAGTATTTTTTAGTATTCGCACCTATCAATAACGCCGCATTGGGCCATTTTGCTTTGCGCTCCACTAAGTAATGATAATAAATTACACGTTTAACTTCTTCTTCTACAAACAAATAAGGTAATGCCGTTTCGGGAGCTAACACAAACTCAGTTTTGGGTGTTACCAAACTATCGGCTAAGTCACAAATTGCATTGATTTGGGGTAAAATTTCGCCCGAAAATTTATCAGTATAAGGGTCGATATTCGGTTGAATGACAACAATTTCCGAGTCAATACCTTTGTCTTCGTAGTTGTAAAACATTACGAGCGAAACAAGCATCGGAACGGTTACAATTCCTGCAAATTGATACAGCCATTTGAGGTTAAATTTGTATTCTTTCTTTTGAATGTAACGTGAATAAATAAAACGAAATAACACAAAATTTGCTGACAAAATCCAATATGAACCGCCCGAAACTCCTGTCCACGAGTACCATTGCACGAGTTGCGGAACGTTAGCAAACATATTTCCCAAACTCAACCAAGGCCAATCTAATTCCCAAACCGTGTGCATATATTCAAAGCCCAACCAATACAAGAAAAATGTTGTAAATCCTGTATTTCTGCCTAAATGGCGTTTCGTAAGATGATAACCAAAAAATATCGTTGACATCAACAAACTATTCGCTAAAAATGCCATGTATGCGCCGCCCTCGCTTGAATTCCAAATCCACCATGTAGCACCAACGTTGTAAATGAAAAACGTGATATACGCATGAACGAAAACTTTTCCTTTACGTAATTTTTGTTTGTAAATTGAATGTTCAGCGATTAAAAGCGGAACAAGTGCGACAAACGCAAGCGGAAACAAACTGCCTGTAAACGGAAATGAAATCGTTAGTAAAACACCACTCAAGATGCTTAACAAATAACGCATTGGGCGAGAAATCGTCATATTTTGGAACTCGTTTTTGTTGATTTAAAACTGTTGTATAAAATGTAAATTCCGATTAAAACAAACGGAATACTCAACCATTGTCCTGTGGAAAGTACATTGGTAACATCTCGTTCTGTTTGAGCATCTTTCACAAATTCAATAAAAAATCTTCCCGACCAAAGCACAATCATAAACAGTCCGAAAATAGCACCTTGTTTGTTGCGCCATTGTTTTTTCCAATACAAAAATAGCAACAAAAAAAATGTTCCCAAATAATAAATGGCTTCGTATAATTGCGCAGGGTGTCGTGGAGCGATTTCGCCAGTTACGGGGTTAATGGCATCGGGCGAATGATGAAAAATAAAACCCCAAGGAAGTGTTGTCGGTTTGCCGATAATTTCATGATTGACTAAATTTCCCAAACGGATAAAACAGCCTGCAATCGTAATTGGAATAACAACTCTGTCCAAAACCCACAACCACGGCTTTTTCACGACATATTTGGAGTAAAAAAATAGTGAGAGTAAAATCATAATTGCTGCTCCGTGCGATGCCAAACCGCCTTCCCAAACTTTGATTATATCTTGTGGATTTTTACTGTAATATTCCCAATCATAAAAGAAAACATGCCCCAAACGTGCGCCGATAATCGTTGGTATAACGGTGTATAGCAAGAGCAAGTCCAAATCTTTTTCGTTGAACTTGTCGCCCTCAGCTTTGAACATTTGTTTAATCACAAAGTAGCCGATGATAATTCCCGAAACGAATAGTAATCCGTACAAATTAGGCGTATTCCAACCGTCAATTAATTGAGATGAAACCGTCCAGTCGATATAAAGTTGATGTAACATATTAAGCGTTTATTTCCTCCGTATTTTTCTTGTAAATCAGTCGTTCGGAGCGACCTTTTTTAAATATTTTATTACTGTTGTATTGCCCTTTGCGCAATGCTTTTTGTTCTTCCAATGGCAAATGATGAATCGCCGTACATTCTTCGGAACAGCAACTATCGTATTTTGCTTGACATTCGTCACACTGAATAAACAACAAGTGACACGCCTCGTTTGCACAATTTATGTGTGTGTCACACGGTTTTCCGCATTGGTGACAGTTGGAAACGATGTCATCAGAAATCGCCTCGGCTCTGCGTTCGTCAAAGACAAAGTTTTTTCCGATAAACTTATTTTCCAAGCCTTTTTCCTTGCAGTCATTTGCATATTTGATGATACCACCTTCAAGCATGTGAACTTTTTCAAAGCCTTTGTGCTTGAACCAAGCTGATGCTTTTTCGCAACGAATACCACCTGTGCAATACATGATAATATTTTTGTCTTCGTGTCCTTTCATGAATTTTTCCTCGATGTACGGCAACGAATCTCTGAACGTATCGACATCGGGTAAAATTGCGCCTTTGAAATACCCAACTTCTGATTCGTAGTGATTTCTAAAATCAATCAAAATCGTTTCGGGGTCATCGGTTAAGCGGTTAAATTCTTCGGCAGGTAAATGACTTCCTTTGTTGGTAACATCGAATGTTTCGTCATTGAGTCCGTCTGCCAAAATTTTATCTCTGACTTTAATTTTTAACTTTAAAAATGGAAATTCTGTGTTTTCCTCCACAGCGATATTTAATCGAATACCGTTCAGAAAATCAATCTGATACAATTCATCTTTAAATTGATTGAAATTTTCGGTTGGAACGGCAATTTGTGCGTTAATTCCCTCTTTGGCGACGTATGTTCTGCCAACAATATCTAATTTTGACCAATTTAAAAATAGATGATTTCTAAAAATTTCGGGATTTCCGATTTTGGCGTACTGATAAAATGACACCGTTACATAATGATGCCCTGCCTCTCGCAGTTTCTCAATTAATTCTTCTTTGTTGTACTTATTCCACAGTTGCATGCTATGAATTTTTAAAATTAATAATAGGCAAAAGTAGGAAAAATCTGTGAAATTCGATATTCGTTCGCAAAAAACTTAATTCAACCGCTCTCGCAATTCCTCTATTTTTAGATTAATCGTTAAATCATTGCGTTTTACGAATTTAAAATACAGTTCGGTAAAATCTTCTTCCACAGAACGGACATATTTCGTTGTTGCATCGTAATAACGGCGGAGTTTGGCAATGTCTTCCGCATCTTGCGTTTCTTTGCTTTTAATTAGGATAATTTCTCGGTTTAATTGTTCATTGTATAGTTCTACTTTACGTATCAAACTTTCGATTAAATCAGCGATTGCGTTGTCCAACGCAGAATTTTTCAATGTTGCTAACTTTTTCAAATCTGCTTTATTGCGTTTCGTCCAAATGGCTGTTAAATCTGTTAATTCTTGCGGTTTACTATCGCTGTTTGCAAACGTTGTCAAATAGTTTGTATAAAACTCAAATAATTCAACTGAATGTTGATGAAAATTTTCAACTGTCAACGTTTTTTGTTCGCAAGAACTAAAGCCAAGAACTATAAATAAACTTAAAACAAATAGATAAATACGCATATTACTGAATTAAAACATTTCAAGCAAAGATACTATAAATTTACGATTGGGGAATTTAAAGGCTATTTTTCGTCTATTTTCGATAAAATCAAGTTTCAACCAAAAAATATTTTTTTTGTAAACTTTTTCAACTTATCAAAATAATAATCAATTAAAAATCAAATAATTAAACCAATAAGGTTGATAACTTTCAAAAACTACATTGGTTAAAAGTTGAATTATATCCCTACTTTCGTAGCACGATTTTGAATAGTAATTTTTAATTTATAATATGGAAACGGTAATGAAAAAGGAGGCCAAATTAAAATTCTCAAACGAAGAAGTTTTTGAGTCAGCGTTGGCGTATTTTAAAGGTGATGATTTAGCAGCACGTGTTTGGCTGAACAAGTACGCTTTAAAAGATTCGGACGGGAATATTTACGAACAAACTCCCGATGATATGCACTGGCGCATGGCGAAAGAAATCGCACGTATTGAGCAAAAATACCCCAATCCAATGTCGGAGCAAGAGGTTTTTGATTTAATAAAAGAGTTCAAATACATCATTCCGCAAGGTGGTCCAATGACAGGAATTGGAAACGATTTTCAAATTTCGTCTTTGTCAAATTGCTTTGTAATCGGCAACAAAAATGAGGGCGACTCGTACGGTGGAATTATGCGTATTGACGAAGAGCAAGTACAATTGATGAAACGTCGTGGCGGTGTTGGACACGATTTGTCAGGTATTCGTCCGAAAGGTTCGCCTGTCAAAAATTCAGCGTTGACATCGACAGGAATTGTTCCGTTTATGGAGCGTTTTTCAAATTCTACACGTGAAGTCGCACAAGACGGCAGACGTGGTGCGTTGATGCTTTCCGTTTCGATTAATCACCCCGATTCTGAAAATTTCATTGATGCCAAATTAGAGCAAGGAAAAGTAACAGGCGCAAACGTTTCTGTGCGTATCGACAACGAATTTATGAAAGCCGTTAAAAACGGTACGACATACACTCAAAAATATCCGATTTACAGCGCAGAACCTAAATTTTCAAAAGACATTGTTGCGAAAGATATTTGGAAAAAAATTGTTCACAACGCTTGGAAATCGGCTGAACCAGGGATTTTGTTTTGGGACACGATTATCAACGAGTCGTTACCTGATTGCTATGCTGATTTGGGCTACAAAACCGTTTCGACCAATCCATGTGGCGAAATTCCGCTTTGCCCTTATGATTCGTGTCGTTTGTTGGCGATAAACCTCTATTCGTATGTGGTTAATCCATTTACAACTGAGGCTTATTTTGATTTTGCTTTATTCAAAAAACACGTACAAGCAGCACAACGTATGATGGACGATATCATTGATTTGGAGTTGGAAAAAATCGACAAAATCTTAGCAAAAATTCACGCTGACCCTGAAGATATCGAAATCAAACACGTAGAAGTGAACCTTTGGGAAAAAATTCGAGAGAAAGCAAGAGAAGGTCGCCGAACAGGTGTCGGAATTACAGCAGAAGGCGATATGTTGGCGGCTTTGAATATCCGTTACGGAAGTGAAGAAGGAAATGCTTTTTCGTTGGAAGTTCACAAAACGTTGGCTTTAAATGCGTATCGTTCTTCGGTTGAAATGGCGAAAGAAAGAGGTGCTTTTTCAGTTTTCAATGCGAAAAGAGAAGAAAACAATCCGTTTATGTTGCGTATCAAAGATGCTGACCCTGCATTGTTCAACGATTTGCAAGAATATGGGCGTAGAAATATTGCTTTGCTGACGATTGCGCCAACGGGAACAACTTCGCTTATGTCACAGACAACATCGGGAATTGAGCCTGTTTTTATGCCTGTTTACAAACGCAGAAGAAAAGTTAATCCGAACGATAAAAATGTACGTGTAGATTTTGTGGACGAAGTAGGAGATTCGTGGGAAGAGTACGTTGTTTTCCACCATAAATTCAAAGACTGGATGAACATCAACGGTATTGATACAACTAAAAATTACTCCAACGAAGAAATTAATGAATTAATCGAAAAATCGCCTTACCACAAAGCAACTTCCAACGATATTGATTGGTTGAGCAAAGTGAAAATGCAAGGCGCAATCCAAAAATGGGTGGATCATTCTATTTCTGTGACAATCAACGTTCCGAGTGATGTTTCCGAAGAATTAGTAGGCGATTTATACATGACCGCTTGGGAAGAAGGTTGCAAAGGCGTGACGGTTTATCGTGACGGTTCGAGGGCAGGTGTTTTGATTTCTAACGATGAAAAGAAAACTTCTGACGATAGTGAAAAAACAGTAAACGCAACGAATTTCCCGACAAAACGTCCGCAAGCGTTAAAAGCTGATGTTGTTCGTTTTCAAAACAACAAAGATAAATGGATTGCTTTTGTCGGAACGATTGATGACAAACCGTATGAAATCTTTACAGGCTTAGCCGATGATGAAGACGGAATTTTGTTGCCACGTTGGGTCAATGAAGGTTTTATTATCAAAAATAAAGATGATAAAGGCAACACTCGTTACGATTTCCAATATCAAAATGCAAGAGGTTACAAAACAACAATTGAGGGACTTTCGTACCGTTTCAGTCCTGAATTTTGGAATTACGCCAAATTAATTTCGGGAACATTAAGACACGGCATGAAAATCGAAAATGTGATTGAATTAATCAACGGACTTCAATTAGACAACGAGTCGATTAATACATGGAAAAACGGTGTTTCACGTGCCTTAAAACGTTTCATTCCCGACGGATTGGAAGTAAAAGGTCAAACGTGTAGCAGTTGCAAAGGCTCAAACTTGATGTATCAAGAGGGTTGTTTGACGTGTAAAGATTGTGGAAATTCAAAATGTGGATAAACGTAAAAAATCCGCAGGCTGATTAAGATAAAATCCGTTGACTTCGACTTCGCTCAGTCAACGGATTTTTTATATTTGCTTTAGCTTGAAATTGTCATTATTTAAAAAAAAATGATAAAATAACGTGTAAATTGTAAATTATGGAATAAAATTTGTATTTTTGATGATATTTTGTATTCAAAATTAACTCAAAAATCATGAAACACTTATATCTATATATCATTTTTCTACTTTCAATCTTAGCGACACCTGCGCTGGGACAAGTTGAAATTTACAGCGGAGCAAGCGTTGCGCCTGATGTTGAACAAGAAAGTCAGATTTCTACTTCTATTAAAAATGTATCGGTAGCAAGTTTTCCAAATCCTGTTGTAAATTCTTTGACGATAAATGTGACAGGTTCAAACGATAATACGGTTAAAATTGTCGATATTTTAGGTAAAATCATGTATCTTGAAAAAATCGGAACAACAAAAAAAATAGATCTTTCTGACTTGAATAATGGTGTTTATATTTTAACGATAACTTCGTCCAACGGCACGACGTTACAGAATAAAAAAATTATTGTAAAACATTGATAGCATAAGGTTTTGTCACGGCAAAACCTTATTTTTTTCTACTCACAACATTGTCTTTCTTTAAAAAAAATAGCGTTTTATCTTTCATGCTATTCTTTGGAATACAACAAACGTCTGCGCAACATTTTTTAGACAATAGCGACACACTCAACAAATCTCGATTGATTACCGTTTCGACATTGACAGGTGTTGGTTGGAGTGGTAGTATGATTGGCTTGAACTACGTTTGGTACAAAGGTTATCCCAAAAGCAAACTTCACTCGTTTGACGACCACAAAGAATGGTTGCAAATGGACAAAATCGGGCATTTTTATACCGCCTATCAAATTTCGGATAAATTAGCACGTAGCTTTCATTGGTCGGGGGTAAACCGCAAAACAAGTGCTTTTATCGGTGCAGGTGTTGGCTTTGGTTATCAATTAACCTTAGAATTTTTGGACGGCATCAATACACAATGGGGTTTTTCGTGGTCTGACGTTGCTGCAAACACATCGGGCGCAGTTGTTTATTTGGCACAGGAATTAGCTTTT
>DAOMPZ010000120.1:0-2476 GCA_035445045.1 Crocinitomicaceae bacterium
TTTTTTGAGGTTAAAAGATTTGGGCGATACTTCCTTGCAAGGAAACGGCGTGTTGATGATTAATAAAAACGGAAAAGTGGTAAATGGAGGTTCAGCACTTGATGTTTTTTACGATTTCCCACAAAGACCAGCAGACATTAATTGTGAATTTATTCCCAATGCAAACTTGCCACAATGGGAAAGAGCACCACAACAAATGTATTTAATTCCTAATAAATGTCTTCCCGACTCGAAATTAGGTATTGGCGTTAAACCAACAGCAAAATTACACGTGTTTAACACAAACGCCACAACATTACCGCTGTTAATTGAGCGGAAAATAGGTAGCCAACCAAACTACAAACTTCTGCAATTAGACAACAACGGCGTACTTTCTGCAAGAGAGGTCAAAGTCGATTTGACTGCTTGGCCAGATTACGTATTCAAAAAAGATTACGAATTAATGCCTTTGAAACAGGTAGATGATTTTATCCAAACAAACGGACATTTGCCGAATGTTCCAAAAGCGGAAACGATTGAAACAGAAGGTTTGAACCTTGGGGAAATGAATAAACTGCTGATGCAAAAAGTCGAAGAATTGACCTTGTATCTGATTGAACAACAAAAATTGATTGAGGCACAGCAAAAGCGCATTGAGGCATTAGAAAATCAAAACAAATAGCCATGAAACGTTTATACCTTATTGGGTTGGTTTTGTTGCTGTTTGCCGAAACCAACGCCGTTTTTGGACAAGAAAAACTTGCGCAAAGTAATGTGTTACAACACTATGCTGATTCTATTTATGGGGATTTGTCCGTCAATATTCCGTCGGGATATTTATTGAATAGAACGTTGACAGATACTAATTCGCTGATTTTCAATTTGCCCAAATGGAAAGATTCTACCGTTACTGCTGATTATTTTTACCAAGCAGTTAGCGAGTTGGGTTTGATGAAAGTACGCTCGTCAAATGTTCCCGATATGTTGACGTTATTTGATGAGGTGCGTAGTTATGTGGGCGGAATTGAGTTTAAAGATGACAAAACGGTTATTCCGATTGGAATTTTAGACATCAATTACGAATGGTTGGACGAGAAAAGCGGACTTTCAAAAGGTTTGATTAAACAGTCTGCGGGTCGTTTTTTGGATAATGCACAGGCAAAAAGTGTGTATTTTCGCAAAAATGTACAGTTGACCGCTCCACTTTACGATTATTTTGTGTTAGATGCTGTTGCCATAACGTTTCGCAAGGAACATTTTTATAGCAACTACCGAACCGCAGACGATATTTCCGCAATTGTGTTGACACACAACGGAGTTTCCCGAAGAATTAATTTTGATGAAATTTACAACATCGAAACGGGTCGTACCGATGAGCAATTTTTTACTGTAAAAATTATCTACACCAACGGACAGGAAATTGAAAATACCTTTAAAATTCATACGCCCAAAGATTTTGAACTAAGCCCCGACGGTGCTAAGAAAAAAGATGACGGCTTTGTAGCGAAATCAGGAAATAGTTTCCCTAACAAACGCCTTGAATTTGGTTTTACAATAAATAAAAACGGTCAAACGTTACAATTAGAATATTGCTTTATACCAAGTTTTTGTAACCCCGAGGTGGAAGCTGATAAAGTTAAGTATAAACCTATAAAACCATATATTTTAGTAACAGGTTATCGCCCTCCATTATTTGGTCAGTCTTTTGAAAAAACATGGAATATATACAGCGATAATCACGACCATTTGTTACATCAGTTGCGCTTAAACGGCTATGATATTATTTTGGTTAGGTTCAATATGGCTGAAGAACCAAAAGAATTTGGAATGCAAGAAATGGCACAACTTTTTGTAATGTTTTTGGAAGATTTAAACCTACGAAAAGGAGCAAACGACTATAGCGAAAATGTTATTCAAGGTTCTTCCATGGGTGCAGATGTGGTAAGATTGGCTTTATTAAAAATGGAAAATAAACACCTCCACAATAACAATTATGCACATCATCATTCTCGTTTGTTTGTTTCGTATGATGCTAATTATTACGGAGCGAATTTACCGTTAGCGTATCAGTTGCAGGCGTATAGTGGTGTGAATTACCCAATGCCTGTTTTACCTGCTTTAGTGACAGCATTACTTCCTCCGCCATTAAATGTACTTGCTGGTTTAGGAAATATTTTTTTACAGGTGTATTTAAGACAAACATTGGAGCAAAAAGCCACCAAAGAACTGTTGATGTACCACGCCAAAGGAATGGGTAACGAGGGGTTTGTTGGGACACACACGACAACTAAAACGTGGACACCGACTCATACGCAGTTACGGCAGGATTTTCTGAATGCGGTCAATAATGAATACGACCAAGTTGGGTATTATCCTCATGGCAAGTTGTTTATGCCTGTGCCTGTCTCTACTCGTAACGTTGCTATTTCATTGGGGAAAGTTTCTGAGCCGAATAGTGAAAATTCTCAAAATATAGCATTTAACCAAGCAGGCGAAA
>DAOMPZ010000120.1:2543-7527 GCA_035445045.1 Crocinitomicaceae bacterium
CGAAATACAGTAATTCTACGAAACTTTTTAAACGTTTGATAGGAATAAGTATTGGTAATTGGCTTAATCTGACTGTTGTAAACCAAGAACTGAATGTACAAAATATGCAGGAGTTAGACAATGCCGCAGGCTCGTATTTGGACGGTTTAGGAAATTTTATTGCCGAAACCAACATTGCGTATGGCTTTAATTGGTTCAATCTTTTTAGCCGACCACAGTTTACGCATAAAACCGTATTATCTGCCTTAGCTATTAACCCAAATATTTGGCCATCAAACGGCTCGCATACGTTGAATATGCAAGGATTGAATTTAATGTATAACAGTTTTTCGGGGCTTGCAAATTCAACACAATCTAATTTTTTTGGTTATCCGAATCTTGGTCGTCCGAGTGACCATTTTAGCGTAACGCCATTTGAGGCAATATATGTAGGAGAAAAAATATATCCACACATTGATTTGGAAAAAGCAAGACCTATTGATGTTCAAGCGATTAATGATTTCATCAAAAACGAAGTTGAACCGTGGTATCTCGGTTTGCAAAATGAAAACTTGGGCGCACAAGCACGTAGTAACTATACGTATAAAGCTTTTCGCAGGGCGAAATACAGCATTGTTGTGGGTAATTTAGTAACACCCAAAACCGACCCAGGCGATTATGTAGTAGAACCAAACGCAGATTTACGTTTAGAGGCAGGGCAACAGATTGTACTCAAACCCGGTGTACATATTAAGAATGGTGCAACCGCACATCTAAAAATTGCGTATCAAGAATGTTTTGAAACAAACGGATTACGAGTTCAAGACCCTGTATCGGCACATTCAGAAGAAGTAAATGACTTGCAACGTGATGATTACTTAACAACAAACATAGTTGAAAAAGAAATGATTACTGTTTTTCCTAATCCAACCAATGGTAATTTTACTGTGAAAACAGATAATATCATTAATGTTATTACAATATACACTATTAACGGACAATTAATAGAGAGAATAAGTGATATTAACAATTCAAAATATGATTGTTCTAACGTTTTAGAAAGAGGAACATATTTGCTTGTTATTGAGGCTGAAGATAGAAAAGTGTTTTACAAAAAATTAGTTGTGTTATGAAAAGGAATATGTTTAAAATAGTAATGGCTATCATGATAGCCATTACTATCGTTGCTTGTACCAAGTTTGGTAAAAACATTACCGTGAAAGGCAGGGTATTAAATCCAATAACAAGCGAGGGATATGAGGGAATTACAGTTGAATTAATCAGAAGTGACCATTCTGATTATGCAGGAGGTTACAAAGGATTAAAGCATACTACTACCAATCAAAACGGAGAGTTTGAAATAAGTGCATACCATGCAGGGAAAGTTTGGATACAAGCTCAAACACCTATTGAATATTATGAATTAGGTTGGTTGTATGACAAAGAGGGTAAATATTACTCCATGAAAATAGTTGATAAAGGGAAAGTAATGCACATAGATTGTCATTTAGTACCACATGGCAATGTTGAAATGAATATAAAAAATATAAATTGCGGGGGGGGGGCAGATACTATGTATTTCAGAAAAAAATGGTTAGTAACCGAAAAAGAAGATGCTTATTGGTCAACTCCAAGAATAGGTTGTTATGAATATCATAGCGAACCATTTGAACTTCCTATGGGTACTTATGTCTATGAAACAAAAGTTATCCGTTCGGGAGCTACGAGTTATGTTTATGACACATTGGTGGTAAACAAAACAGGTATTTCAGTATTGAATATTGAGTATTAATAAAACAACAACTTTAAATGTGGCTTACTAATTTTTTATTCTGCTTATTGGTTTTGCTTACTGATGTTCAAGCAATCAACAATTTTATTATTAACGAAGTTGAGCCGTGGTATTTGGGCTTGCAAAATGAAAATTTGGGCGCACAAGCACGTAGTAATTATTCATACAAAGCCTTTCGCAGAGCCAAATACAGTATTGTTGTTGGTAATTTAGTAACCCCTAAAACCGACCCAGGCGATTATGTAGTAGAACAGAACGCAGATTTGCGTTTAGAAGCAGGGCAACAAATTGTGCTTAAACCAGGGGTGCATATTAAGAATGGAGCAACTGCACATCTGAAAATCGCCTATCAAGAATGTTTTGCGACGAGTGGTTTACAGGTGCAAAATCCACCACAAGCAAGTGCGGAAGAAATGAATTCTTCGGATAGTGAGCAACAAAATTTGTCAACCAATGAGTTAGAACGAGAAACAATTACTGTTTTTCCAAACCCGTCAACAGAGAGTTTTACGATTGAAATAACAAATAATATTAATCTACAAACCCTTACTATTTATAATGTAAGTGGTCAACTGGTTGATAAAGTAGAAAATATTACCGTCCCTCGATATGTATATGAAAAACAACTAAAGCAAGGGACGTATTTGTTGGTTATTCAAATGCACGACAACAAAGTTGTTTACAAAAAAATGGTTATATTATGAAAGGACATATTTTAAAATTAGTAATGGCTATCATGATAGCCATTACTTTAGTTACCTGCACCAAATTCGGCAAGAACATAACCGTAAAAGGACGAGTTATCAACCCGATAACCAATGAACCAATAAGTGGAATTACTGTTTTTATGCACCAAAGTTGGAAGTCAAAGACTATAAAAAAAATGGTTACAGGACAAGACGGCGAATTTGAGTTGAGTGCTACTCATTTAGGTCACGTGTGGGCAGGAACGAACTACGCTAATTATCAAGATTATTATGATTTAGGTTGGGACTATCAAAATAAATATTATTCTGAAATCAAAGTTAACAAAGGTAAAACCATGAATGTGGATTATCACTTAGTACCTTATGGAGAGATAAAAACACCTATTCATAATATAAACTGTGGAGGCGGTAATGATACACTCATTTTTAAACGAACAAATATTACATTTCCACATTTATCCGTTTTTCAACCCTTTACATTAACAGGTTGTTACAATAATGAAGGTGCGTATGCAGAAGTACCAAGTGGCGACTATAAAATAGAATGGACAGTTATTAGAAATGGGGTTTCCAACACATATTCACACATATTAACTGTCCCTGGAAATGGTCAAGCAAGCTACAATATTGAATATTAATATTATGAAGAAGTTCGTTGTGTTTAGTTTAACAGCGGTATTATTTACCGCTGTTTCATGCACGAAATTTGGTAAAAACATAACCGTAAAAGGTAGAGTTATAAACCCTATAACCAATGAACCAATAAGTGGAATTACTGTTTTTATGCACCAAAGTTGGAAGTCAAAGACTATAAAAAAAATGGTTACAGGACAAGACGGCGAATTTGAGTTGAGTGCTACTCATTTAGGTTATGTGTGGGCAGGAACGGACTATGCTAATTACCAAGATTATTATGATTTAGGTTGGGATTATCAAAACAAGTATTATTCTGAAATTAAAGTTGAGAAAGGTAAAATTATGAATGTAGATTATCATTTAGTTACGTATGGTCAACTTCATTGGCACATAAAAAATATAAATTGTGAGGGAACAACAGATACTCTGTGGTATAAAATTAAGCACCAATATGATAACGATTTCCTTAATATTTGGTCCTTTCCAATTGTTGGCTGTGCTGATATTGTAGGCAATGGTTCAGACAAAGAAAAAATGGGCAATCATATAATTTACATGAAAATTAAAAGACCATCGGGAACAATTTATAAATATGATACTGTGTTTGTTCAAAAGGAAGGAGTAACTAATTTTGAATTATTCTATTAATGAAAAAGTTAGTAATTTTTAGCTTAACAGCGGTATTATTTACCGCTGTTTCATGCACCAAATTCGGCAAGAACATAACCGTAAAAGGGCGTGTATATAACCCGATAACAAACGAAGGCTATGAAGGAGCTACAGTAGAGCTAATTAGAAGTAAATATTTGCAATATTCGGGAGGTTTTAAAGAGGTAAAACACACTACGACCAATCAGAATGGGGAATTTGAGATGAGTGCATATCATGATGGGGCGGTTTTGGCACAAGTTCAAGCTCCTGCAGAATACTATGATTTAGGCTGGTTACATGACGGTAAATACTATTTTAGAACAGTCGTTAAAAAGGGAAAAATAACACAGATTGATTATCATTTAGTACCGTATGGAAATTATCAATTAAAAATTAATAACGTGAATTGCGGGGGGGGGGCAGATACTATGTATTTCAGAAAAAAATGGTTAGTAACTCAAGAAGAAGATACTTATTGGTCAACTCCAAGAATAGGTTGTTATTCATATAATGGTGATGAAGTATTACAACTTCCTATGGGTAGTTATGCCTATGAAATAAAAGTTATTCGTTCGGGTGTTACGAGTTATGTTTATGATACCTTGGTTGTAAATGAAACAGGTATTTCAGTATTGAATATTGAGTATTAATCAAGTAACAACTTTAAATGTGGTTTACTAATTTTTTATTTTGCTTATTAGCTTTGTTTGTTGATGTACAAGAAATTAACTATTAAAACCACTCCGACACAACCATTTTTTTGTAATTTCGTCTATTAAAACGTGACACATTAATTTAATGAAGTATTTTTTATCCTGTTTATTGCCTTTTTTTGCTGTGATTGCGCTTTACGGTCAGTCATCGGCTGTTTATATACACCCCAACAAAGGGCAATGGGATAGCCGTATTTTGTACAATGTCGAAATTGCAGGCGGAAATTTTTACCTTGACCGTGAGGGTTATACGATTTCTTTGCGGAATTTCAAACATTTTCACGATGCGAAAGACGAACATCATACAGAACACGAAAAAAGTTATGCGTTCAAAATTAAATATGTCAACGGAAATTTAAACAGCACGTACGAAACTGCGAATCAATCATCTTTTTATCGAAATTACTTTTTAGGAAATGATAAAAGTCGTTGGCAATCAAAAATATATAGTGTTCGGGAAGTTGTCCGCAAAGATGTTTATGCAGGAATTGATGTGCAAACACTTG